>NZ_JBSGEL010000049.1:0-63135 GCF_053602875.1 Kitasatospora sp. NPDC004289
GGAGATCCGTCCCGGCGGCGGCCGCCGTACGGAGGCCCGGCCGGACTGTCCACCCCCGTGGGGCAGTCCGGCCGGGCCTCCGGCTCGTGGGGGCTCGCGCGCCGTCAGGCGACGCGGGCGACCGCTCGCCGACGGTCCGTCCGGATCGCGGCCGCGCCGCCGAGGATCGCGGCCGCGACCGGGCCGGAGCGGCGGAACACGTCCCGCACGAAGCGGGTGCGCCGGGCGCCGAGGTCCCGCAGCGCGGGGCCGTGGTCGACCGCCACGAAGAGCGCGGCGGCGAGCAGCAGCAACCGCCACCCACCGACCGTCACCCGCCGGGCGGCCGGGCCGAGTTCGGCCAGCGAGTCGGCCAGCCGGTCGCAGTGGAACGGGATGTGCCGCTCCTCGTCGGCCATGATCCGCCCGGCCACCTCGCTCACCAGCGGATCGGCGGCGCCGTCCCGGACGGCGCGGTAGTACGGGACGGCGACCAGCTCGGCGATCATCAGCACCAGCAGCTCGGTGCGCATCCCGAGCAGCCGCCGTACCCGGACGAAGATCCGGTCGCTCCAGTGCCCGTCCAGGGTCGGGCGACCGCCCGCCTCCAACAGCCGGGCCAGCAACCGGGCGTGGTTCTGCTCCTCGGCGACGAAGAGCCGGGCGGCCAGGGCGTAGTCCGGGTCCCCCTCCTTGTCGGCCTTGCCGATCAGGTTGGCCCCGTCACCGTCCTCGCCGACCTGGAACTTCTGCAGGCTGGCCCAGACGGTGTCCGGCAGCCGCGCCACCGCCGACCAGTCGGGCTCGGCGGTGGCGGCCCGGCGGGCGGCCTCGGCATGGAAGTGGTCCACCCACTGGGCGAAATCGTGCTCGGGCATGGCGGTCCCCCTCGTGACGGCGGTGCGACTCGCTCCGCCCTGCGACGTGGACGACTCTAGACCGGGAACTGAACACGTTCAACACGGTTCGCCGCAGGCCGCCCGCCCGGGGTCGCTCAGCCGACCGCCACCGCGCGCGCCGCCTCGGCCATCGAGCGCTCCCCCGCCGCGTTGGGGTGGAAGGCCGCCGCGCCGCTGCCGAACAGCGGTTCCATCCACCGCGTCCCCGAGGGCTTGCACACGTCGTGGCCCACCGAGGGCGCGTACACGTCCACGTACCGGGCACCGTGCGCGGCGGCCTGGGCCGCGATCACCGAGTTGAGCCGCTTCTGGGTGTCGCGCAGCCAGGGCGCGTCGCCCTTGGCGATGCTGACGGTGGCCCAGCAGTTGGACCCGTCGTCCGGCAGGATCGCCGGGTACCCCGTCACCAGCACCGTCGCCCGCGGCGCCCGCTGCCGGATGCCGTCCAGCACCGCCCCGACCTTCGCCCCGGTCGCGTCCACCTTCGCGGCCAGCTGGTCGGTCCCGCCCGAGGTGTAACTCCCCTTGCAGGGAGCGCCGTTGCCGTTGAAGAAGCCGAGCGTGGTGCAGCGCACGATGATGTCGGCGAAGCCCACGTCGTTGCCGCCGATGGTCAGCGTCACCAGGTCGGTGTCGGTGGTCAGCGCGGTGAACTGCGGCCCGGCGGAGCCGCTCTGCGTGCTCGTCATGTGGACGGTGGTCGCTCCGCCGCAGGTGACGTCCGCCCTCGCGGCCGGCGCCAGTGCCCCGGCCAGCACCGAGGGGTAGTTCTTGTCCGACCGCGCACAGGCGGTGTCCACCTGCGTCGGCACCCCGGCGCCGGAGGCGTAGGAGTCGCCGAGGGCGACGTAGCGGGCGTACGGGGCGGCCTGGGCCGCAGCGGCGGCCGGGCCGGCGGCGGTGAGGGCACCGGCGGCGAGGGAGGCCGTGAGGGCGAGGGTGGTGAGGGCCGCGCGGGCGCGCGGGATTCCGGTCGTCGGCATGGGGGTGCCTCCGTGGCGGTGACGAGGGGTGGGGGACGGCACACCGCCACGGAGCTGCACCAGCCGTGGTTACCGGGCGGTCTTACCGCTCGGTAAGGATGTGGCCCGTCCGTCCCCCAGTCAAGCACCGTGACAGCACGGCGAGTTGACCTTCCCCCGACCGGCCGAAGGCCGCCCCGCCGGGCGACACCCGTTCAGCGGTCCTTGAACTCCTCGATGGCGTCGTGGACCACCTTCACCATGCTCTCGCTGCCCACGTGGCCGGAGTCCTCGGAGATGTGCAGCCGGGCTCCCGGCCAGGCGTTCACCAGCCGCCAGGCCGACTGCGGCGGGCAGCCCATGTCGTGCCGGCCGGTCACCACCACGCCGGGGATGCCGGCCAGGCGGGGCGCGCCGCGCAGGAGCTGGTCCTCCGTCAGCCAGGCGCCGTGGCCGAAGAAGTGGGAGCAGATCCGGACGAAGGCGATCTGGTCCTCGTCCACCCGGTCGCTGTACATGCCCGGCCGGTTGTTGGGCTCCGCCGAGATGACGGCGTCCTCCCAGGCGAGCCAGTCGACGGCGGCCTTCGCCCGGACGGCGCGGTCGGGGTGCTCCATCAGCCGGGCGTAGGCGGCCGGCAGGTCGCCGTCCCGCTCCGCCTCGGGCACGCCGCCGCGGAAGCGCTCCCAGGCCTCGGGGTGGAAGCGTCCGGCGCCGCGGTAGAGCCAGTCGATCTCGGCGCGGCTGCTGGTCATGACGGCCTGGAGGATGAGCTCGCTGACCCGCTCCGGGTGCCGCTGCGCGTAGGCCAGGGCGAGCGTCACACCCCAGGAGGCGCCGTTCACCAGCCACTTCTCCACACCGAGGTGCTCGCGCAGGCGCTCCATGTCCTCGATCAGGTGCCCGGTGGTGTTCAGGCTCATGTCCGCCGCCGGGTCACTGGCGTGCGGCGTGCTGCGGCCGCAGTTCCGCTGGTCGAAGCGGATCACCCGGTACCGCTCCGGGTCCCAGGCCCGCAGCGGGTTCCGCGGCGACCCGGACCCGGGCCCGCCGTGGACGCCGACCGCGGGTTTGCCGTCCGGACTGCCGTACTGCTCGTAGTACACGCGGTTCCCGTCGCCGGTGTCGAGGAAGCCGCTGTCGTAGGGCGTGATCGGTGGGTAGAGAGGCATGACAGTGCTCCTAGCACGGGGGCGTGCCGGTGCCAACCTTCTTCTCCCTAGGTTCCCGAGTCGCCGGCCCGTGCCGACGATGGACACATGAGCGAGCGAGGTGGATGGGGAGCGGGAGCGGCGGCCGGAGTGGCCGTCGCCGTGGCGCTGCTGAGCGGGTGTCAGCAGTCGCCCGGCACGGGCGGCGCGGGGCCCTCGGCTGCGCCGGCCGCCGAGGCACCGGCGGTGCCGACGGCCTCGGCCGGCGACCGGGAGCTGCTGGAGTGGGCCGAGCAGACGCACACCGCCGACTGCATGCGGAAGGCCGGCTTCACGTACTACGTGGAGTGGGTCCGCGACACCACCGCCGAGGACGGGCGCCGCTCCGACTTCGGTTCGGCGGACACCTCCTGGGCGCGGGCCTACGGCTACGGCATCCAGCGCCGTCCCCCGAAACCGTCGGCGTCCCCGGGAGCGCACCGGACCAACGCGGACTACGTCGGCGGGCTGTCCTCCGAGCGGCGCGGCGCCTACACCGCGGCGCTCAACGGGGACCGGGCCGACTCGCTCACCGTCCCGCTCGCCGACGGCAACTCCGCCTTCACCCCGCGCGGGGGCTGCACCTCGGCCGCCCGGCGGGAGCTGTACGGCGACCTGGACCGCTGGTTCGCGCTGGACATCCGGGCGAGCAACCTCCAGTTGGAGACCGGCCCGCTGGTGGCCGCCGACGCCCGGTACACGGAAGCGCTGACGGCCTGGCGCACCTGCATGGCGGCGGCCGGGCACCCGGCGCAGAGCCCCGGCGAGGCGCGCCGCCAGGTGGCCTCCGCCGCCCAGGAGCTCCGCGCCGCCGGGGAGAAGCAGTCCCAGGAGAGCCAGGGACCTGACGCCGCCTGGCAGTTGGAGGTGTCGACGGCGACGGCGGACGCGGGCTGCTCGGGGTCCTCGCAGCTGGTGACGGTCGCCGAGCGGGTGGCCGCCGAGGCGCGCGGCCGGATCCGCGAGCAGAGCCGTGCCGAGTTCGCCGAGTACGACGCCCTGCGGGCGCGGGCCGTCGGACGGGCCAGGGAGCTCATCGAGGTTTCGACGCGGACCACCCGCGTCGAGTCACATGGGGAGATACGACGATGAACCGTTTCAAGAAGCTCGGGCTGGCCGCCGCCGCGACGGCGGGCCTCGCGCTGGCGCTGGCGACGCCCGCCTCCGCGGACGCGGGCCGGGTCGTCAACGACTACTGCCACACCGGCGACTTCTGCGCCTTCTACCTGCCCAACTACCAGTACACCTCCGGCAACCAGGCCATCGCCTGGGCCGGTGACAACTGGGACTGGGCGGGCTCCACCCAGGGCAAGTGGGGCAGCATCAACAACAACTCCGAGTCCTGGTACAACGCGGGTGCCCCCGACACCTACGACAAGGTGAAGGTCTACAACTACGCGGGCGGCAGCGGCCTGCTCTTCTGCCTGCCGCGCAACTCGGGCATCGCCAGCAACTCCGGCGTGGCGAACATCGCCTCCGCCCACGTCTGGGTCAGCAGCTGCTGACACCGTGAACCACGCCGGCCCCGCCCTCTTCCGGGCGGGGCCGCCGTCGTTCTCAGGCGCGGGCGCGGAACATCTCCAGCGGCGGGTGGGCGAGCGCCTCGGCCCAGAACTCCTCGCCGTACTGGCGCAGTCCGGCCTCGGTGATCTGCAGCGGCACCCACTCGACCTCGCGGAAACCGGCGGCCTGCAGGCACTTCTCGTAGACCTCGCGGCTCGGCGCCGAGGAGACGATGGTGATCGGCTCCGGCTCCAGCAGCGCGGTGACCCGGACCCGGTTCCCGGTCTCGATCTCACCGGCGAACTCGCAGCGGAAGCCGTAGTTCTCCAGGTCCGCGCAGTCGAAGGCGTAGTCCGGCTTCTGGGCCAGCACGAAGAACTCGCCGCCCGGCACCAGGTTGCGGTGGATGTTGCGGCACATCCGCTCCATCTCGGCCACCGTCTGGGCGTAGTTGAGACACTGCACGCCGAGCGCCACGTCGAACTTCGGTTCCAGATCGCCGAGTTCGAGGACGTCACCGACCTCGTAGCGCACGCCCAGCGGCTCGCGCCGCTCGATCTCCCGCGCGGCGGCGATCATCTCCACCGAGATGTCCACCCCGAACACCTCGCCCGCGCCGCGCCGCTTGAACTCCCGGCTGTAGAAGCCGGTTCCGCAGGCCAGGTCGAGCACCGACCGGCCCCGGACGTCGCCCACCAGCTCCAGGAAGCTCGGCACCTCGCCGAAGCGCATCAGCGGCAGGGCCTTGAAGCCCTCGAAGGCCTCACCGATCTGGTCGTACTGCTGCCCGCTCATGGACAGTCCCCCTTCCGGGCCGCACCCCGTTGCGCGGCCGTGGCGGAAATCCTCTCCCCGCACCGGTGGGCGGCCGTATTGGCGGATGACACAGAGAAGTCGGGCCGGATCGCGGTTCCCGCAGGCAGACGTTACGGATCGTCAGGAACGGTCGGCCGCACGGGGAACGAGCGGGCCGTGCGCGCTCGCTCCCGCTCGGAGGCGGCCGCCCCGTTCCGGCGATCACATTCGCCTTCAGCACTGCCGTGCGAACCGGAACGATCACATTCGGTCTCTTCCGATCCTTCGCCCCGACTTCCACCCGGACTCCGCAATCATGATCTCGGAAGCCGACGGACGGTCTGGGGAGACAGCGACGTGAGACCGGACGGGCGGCGAATACCGGCACCTCGGCACCTCTGAACGAACCGATCAGATCCAGAACGGGCAACCGACGCCCCGGGCACCGCGCGGGGTCGGCCGGTCCGTGCTGTCCGCTCGTGCCCAATCGCGGTGCACACCGCGCCCCGGCAGCCCTGTGGGCGCCCTTCCCCGAGGAGTAGTCATGCTTGGCCTGGGAGCACCACCCACGCCGCAGTCGAGCCGGTCCACGCAGTCCAGCCTGTCCACGCAGGCGGCCAGGCTGCTGGCCACGACCACCAAGTCCGAACCGCAGATGCAGGGGATCACCTCCCGGAACCTGCTGCGCACCCTGCCCTGGGTGGAGGTCGCGGCCGGCACCTACCGGGTCAACCGGCGCCTGCTGCTCAGGACCGGGGCCGGACGGGTGCTCTTCGTCCAGGAGGGCGCGGACCAGGTCCGGCCCGTCCCCGCCTCGCTGGACGCGCTGCCCGCCCTGCGCGGCTACGCCGACCAGGAGGTGCTGGCCGAGCTGGCCGCGGGCTTCCGAGTCCGCGAGGTCCGCGCCGGTGACCTGCTGGCCGGCCAGGGGCAGCCGGTCGAGGAGGTCTTCCTGATCGCCCACGGCCGCCTGGAGCGGATCGTCGAGGGCAAGTACGGCGAGTCGCAGGTGGTCGGCGTGGTCACCGACGGCGCCCACCTGGGCGACGAGGCCCACCTGGGCCCGGACGCCGAGTGGTCGGCCACGCTGCGCGCCGCCACCGACGCCACCGTGCTCGCCCTCCCCTGGGCGCAGTACCGCGAACTCCTGGACCGCACGCCCTCGTTGCGGGCCCACACCGAGGAGTTCCGGGCCCGGGCCGGCCGCGCCGTCAACCGCAAGGGCGAGGCCGAGATCGCGATCAGCGCCGGCCACCGCGGCGAGCCGGAGATCCCCACCAGCTTCGTCGACTACGAACTCGCGCCCCGCGAGTACGAGTTGTCGGTGGCGCAGACCATCCTCCAGGTGCACACCCGGGTCTCCGACCTCTACAACGACCCGATGGACCAGCTGCAGCAGCAGCTGCGCCTGACGGTGGAGGAGCTGCGCGAGCGGCAGGAGCACGAGATCGTCAACAACCGGGAGTTCGGCCTGCTCCACAACGCCGCCTACGACCAGCGGATCTCCACCCGCAGCGGCCCGCCCACCCCGGACGACCTGGACCAGCTGCTGGCCATGCGGCGCTCCACCCACGCCTTCTTCGCCCACCCGAAGGTGATCACGGCCTTCTTCGCCGAGTGCAACAAGCGCGGCCTGTACCCGGCCCCGGCCGAGGTCAACGGCAAGCTCGTGCCCGGCTGGCGGGGCGTGCCGATCTACCCGCTCTCGAAGATCCCGGTCTCCGACACCCAGACCTCCACCATCATGGCGATGCGCTTCGGCGAGGAGCAGCAGGGCGTGATCGGCCTGCGTCCCCAGGACCTCCCGGAGGAGGTCGAGCCGGGGCTGAACGTCCGCTTCATGGGCATCAACCAGCAGTCGGTGATGCGCTACCTGGTCAGCGGCTACCACTCGGCCGCCGTCCTGGTGCCGGACGCCCTCGGCCTGCTGGAGAACTGCCAGATCGGGGCCTCCGCATGACCGCCGCCGAACTCCAGGACCTGGGGCGGCTGTTGCGCGGCCCGAGCGGCCTGGGCACGGGCAGCCTCTACCCGACGCTGCCCGCCGAAGCGCCCGAGGCCGAGGTGCCCACGGCGGAGGCCGTCGTCCTGCCCGGGCCGCCGCAACTCGCTTTCCCGGTGGAGGAGATCGAGGTCTCCGAGGCACCGGTCGCCTTCTCCCTGCCCGGCCTGCCCGGCCTCGCCGTCCCCAGCCTGACGCCCGCCACCGCTCCGGAGCCGCCCCTCTCGGGCAAGCCGGCCCCGGGCGACCCGGTGCCGGGGCTGTACTTCCACCCCGTCGCCGAGCCGGACCCGGCCCGCGTCGAGGAGGTCAGCCGCCGGATCAAGGACTGGGCGGTGCACGAGGTCGCGCTCTACCCGCCGGAGTGGGAGGACCAGTTCGACGGCTTCTCGCTCGGCCGCTACATGGTGACCTGCCACCCGGACGCGCCGACCGTGGACCACCTGATGGTGGCCACCCGTCTGATGGCGGCCGAGAACGTCGTCGACGACGTCTACTGCGAGGACCACGGCGGCTCCCCGGTCGGCCTCGGCGGGCGCCTGCTGCTGGCGCACACCGCGCTGGACCCGCTGCACACCACCGCCGGCTACACCCCGGCCTGGCAGGAGTCGCTGCAGTCCGACGCGCCGCGCCGGGCGTACTTCTCGGCCATGGAGTACTTCCGCCAGGCCGCCAGCGCCTCCCAGGCGGACCGCTTCCGGCACGACATGGCCCGGCTGCACATGGGCTACCTGGCCGAGGCCGCCTGGGACGAGACGGACTACGTGCCCCAGGTGTGGGAGTACCTGGCGATGCGTCAGTTCAACAACTTCCGCCCGTGCCCGACCATCACCGACACGATCGGCGGCTACGAGCTCCCCGCCGATCTGCACGCGCTGCCCGCCCTCCAGCGGGTGATCGCGCTGGCGGGGAACGCGACCACCATCGTCAACGACCTGTACTCCTACACCAAGGAGCTGCAGAGCCCCGGCCTGCACCTCAACCTCCCCGTGGTGATCGCCCGGAACGAGGAGCTGGACGCCCGGGACGCCTACCTCAAGGCCGTCGAGATCCACAACGAGCTGATGCACGCCTTCGAGGCCGAATCGGCCCAGTTGGCCGTCGAGTACCCGAACCCGGCGCTGCTGCGCTTCCTGCGCGGCGTCGCGGTCTGGATCGACGGCAACCACAACTGGCACCAGACCAACACCTACCGCTACACCCTGCCCGACTTCTGGTAACCGCCGCCGGCTTCCCCGGTAGGCCCATCGTCCGCATCACGAGGAGATCCCCCATGACCACCACCGCTGACCCGAACACCGCGTCGATCCCGGCCCCCGCCAGCGCGTACCAGGGTGACATCGCCCGCTACTGGAACAACGAGGCCCGCCCGGTCAACCTGCTCCTCGGCGACGTGGACGGCCTCTACCACCACCACTACGGCATCGGCGACATCGACCAGGCCGCGATCCAGGCCGACGACCCGGCCGAGCGCGAGCAGAAGGTGATCAACGAGCTGCACCGCCTGGAGTCCGCCCAGACCAACGTGCTGCTCGACCACCTCGGCCCGATCACCGCCGAGGACACCCTGGTCGACGCCGGCTGCGGCCGCGGCGGCTCCATGGTGATGGCCCACCAGCGCTTCAACTGCACCGTGGAGGGCGTCACCCTCTCCTCCACCCAGGCCGACTTCGGCAACAACCGCGCCCGCGAGCTCGGCATCGACCACGCCGTCCGCTCCCGGGTGGCCAACATGCTCAACATGCCGTTCGAGACCGGCCAGGCCGCGGCGTCCTGGAACAACGAGTCCAGCATGTACGTGGACCTCGAGGACCTGTTCTCCGAGCACTCCCGGATCCTGAAGCTGGGCGGCCGCTACGTCACCATCACCGGCTGCTGGAACCCCACATACGGCCAGCCCTCCAAGTGGGTCTCCCAGATCAACGCCCACTTCGAGTGCAACATCCACTCCCGCCGCGAGTACATGCGCGCGATGGCCGACAACCGTCTGGTCCCCCAGGCCGTCATCGACCTGACCCCGGCCACCCTGCCCTACTGGGAGCTCCGCGCCACCACCTCGATCGTCACCGGCATCGAGGAGGCCTTCATCCAGTCCTACAAGGACGGCTCCTTCCAGTACCTCCTGATCGCGGCCGACCGCGTCTGACCTCTCCGAGGTACGTGGTCACGCTTCTGGGGGCGCGGGGCTCTGTTGATCTGCGGCTCCGCCGCGTGGGCGCGGGTCGGAAGGCAGCTCACCTGCAACTGGGGCTCCGTCAGCCAGTTGCAGGTGCTGCCGTTCCCCCGCGCGCAGTTCCTCGCGCCCCCGGCGTGTCCACCAGGCGTAGGCGGTACGTGCCGCGCGGCGGGTCCTGCGGCAGGCGGCCGGCCCCGATGGCGGTGAGCAGGGCGTTCGGGTCGGTGGTGAGCTCCACCGTCCGGGGCTCGCCGTCCAGGCGGACGTGCATCAGGCCGAGGTCCAGCTCCAGCACGTCCGGCAGGAGCGGTACCGCGGGACAGGTCCGCCGCAGGTGCTCCGCGAACGCCGATGCCTCCTCCGTGGCGAAGAGTTCGGGCGTCCGCTGCCGGGCGTACCCCGCCAGCAGCTCCCGCACCCCGCCCTCCCCCAGCGTCAGCAACAGCAGCCGCACCGTGTGCACCAGGGTCCCGGCCAGCGCCCCCGCCCGGAACTCCAGGATCAGCTCCCGCAGCAGCCCGATCGCCGGATCCGCCGCCAACTCCCGCTCCAGCGCGGTCCGCGGCTCCCGCCCCACGGCCAGCCCGCCGAGCGCGGCCTCCCACTCCTCCGGGGACGGGCCCGTCTCCGCGGCCTCCCCCACCACCGGCAGGGAGACCGGCGCCGTGACGGCTCCCGGCACCCACATCTCCCGCACCCGGTCCGTCAACTCCCGTACCTCGGAGGCCTCCAGTCCCGGTGCGGCGGACGCCATGACCTCGAACAGCACGGCCCGCAGCGCGGGCAGCCGGGGCAGCACCCGCTCGGCGAGGAGCAGCAACTCCTCGTCCGGCAGGCCGCTGTGGGCGTCCAGCCAGTAGCCCCGGTGCTCGAACCCGCCCGCGAGGTGGACCTCCCAGACCCGCTCCAGCGGCAGCTCGGCGAGCAGCTCGTCCACCGTGCAGCGCCCGTTGCGCTCGTTGGCGAGCACGTTGTGAAGGTCCAACAGCAGCCCGCAGTCCGCCCGTTCGGCCACCTGTGCCGCGAACGCGCCGTCGCTCAGCTCGTCCGCCCGGGGCCGCAGGTAGTTGGTGCCGAGCTCGACCGCGAACGGCACCGGCAGGGCGTCGGCCATCGCCCGCACGGACCGGACGCCGCGCCGCACGCCCGCCGGGCTCTGCCGGGGCGGCAGCATGAAGCCCGTACGGAATCCCTCGGCCCCGCCGCCCACCCGGTTGAAGGCCAGGTGCTCGCTGACCCACGGCACGTCCATCCGAGCCGCCAACTCACCCAGCAGATGGATGTGCTCGGCCTCCGGGAGGACCGTCCCGCCCACCGGGTCGCCGATGCTGTGCAGCAAGCGGGCGCCCGGCAGGTCGGCCAGGCGGCGCAGGGCTTCGTCGTCGGTGCCGAGGGTGCCGTCCGGCCGGGCCCGCCAGAAGGTCTGCGGTTCGACCTCGACCACGTCGAGCTTCTCCCCGCACTCCTCCAACAGCCCTTCCAGGCCCCGTACGTAGGTGAGCCCGACTCCCAGACGGTCCATCCGCCCGGCCCCTCCCGCGCCGCCCGGCCCGCGCCTCAGCCGGCCACCACCGACCCACCACCCAGGGTGAACTCGGCCGAACGGCCGAAGGACCAGTCGAAGCCGGAGTGGCAGCTCGGGCAGTTGTCCTGGTTGACGGCGGCCTTGACCGTGGCGGCCATCAGGTCCAGCCCGTCGGCCTCGGCCAGCGAGAGGGTGAGCTCGGCCGGGGCGTCGACGACAGTGGTGAAGGACATGGGAAACCTCCTGCGCGGAGCCCGGCGGTGCCGGGCGCGGTGATGGTGGGAGCAGCATGCCGCGCATCCCCCTCCCACCTCCCGCCCCGACGCCCAAACTGCCGGTCAACTGCCGCCCACCGCAGGCCCGTTCCCCTCCCCGGGCCGCAGGGCCACCGTCAGCAGCACCGACACCGCCGCCACCACGCCGATCGCCACCGCCGGGCCGACCACCTGCGCCACCCCGCCCGCGATCGCCGCGCCCAGCCCCTGGCAGGTCATCCTCCCGGCGGACTCGACCCCCTGGACCTGTCCCCGCACCGCCTCGGGCGTCGCCTCCAGCAGACGCTCCTGCAAGGGCAGGGTGGCGGCGAAGCCCACGCCCGCCACCAGCACCGCCACCGCGAGCACGGGCGTCGGCGGCCGCAGCGCGAAGAGCAGGAAGGGCAGCGCCAGCAGCAGCCGCAGACCGAAGGCCCAGCGCCGTCGCTGCCGCGCGTCCAGCAGCCGCCCGACCGTCAGGTCCCCGAGCAGCATCCCCGCGGACCCCGCCGCCAGCAGCAGCCCGGCACCCCCGCCCGCGTACGGGATGAACAGCGCCTCGCAGCCGACGATCAGCCCGTTCGGCACCCAGAGGTTCAGCAGCAGCACCCGCTGCCCGGGGTCGGCGAACAGGGCCGCGTTGGCACTCCAGGTGGCCCGCAGCCCGGGCCGCCGGGCGAGGCGGACGGAGCGCTCCCGTACCGTGGCCGCGACCAGGGCCAGCGCGCCGGCGTTCAGCAGGCCCGCGACCGCGAAGAGCTGGTGGGGCGTCAGGTGACGGGCCAGCAGGCCTCCCGCCGCGAAGCCGAGGACGGCGGTCGCCCCGGAGGTGACGTTGGTCAGCGAGCGAGCTGACGCATAGCCGCCCGGCGGGACGGTCTCGGCGAGCAGGCCGAGCCGGGTGCCGGTGGCCAGGGACTGGAGGAGGCCGAGCACCAGCAGCACCCCGAAGCGGGCGGTCAGCGGCAGGCCGGGCAGGGCTTGGACGGCGGTGCCGGCCAGGGTGACGCCGTGGAGGGCGAGCAGGGTGCGGCGGGGGTGGCGGCCGTCGGCCACCGACATCAGGGTGAGGGCTCCGAGCACGGTGGCGAAGGTGGCGCCGTACATGCTGACGGCGGTCAGGAAGGGCGAGCCGGTGCGGTCGTCGACCAGGGAGCCGAGGGCGAAACCGGAGAGCGTGGTGGCGGCGACGGTGAGGGTGAAGGAGGCGTACAGCCCGGCGAACTCGCGGTCGCGGAGCAGGGTGAGGTAGCCGGTACGGGCCGGCGTCAGGGTGTCGATGGGCATGAAAAAAGCCTCCGCGCGCACCAAGTCGGGGCGCTGGAGGCGAACGCACGCACTATAGCATTCAGTACGCCCCGTGAACGTGACTACGGTCTCAGTGATCTTGCTTTGCCATTCGTTTACACTCCTGTAGACCGACCAGACACGTACGCACTGACGAAAGAAGGAGCCGCGGTCCCCGCGATGGACGAGCCTCCCAGTTCCACCCGTGCCGTTCCCGTACAGCAGGACGACCAGTCCGGAGCGGGGGTGGCACGGTGACCGAAGTCCTGCTGCTCCTGCTCGCCCTCGCGCTCACCCTGGCCTGCGCCGTCTTCGTGGCCGCCGAGTTCTCCCTCACCACCGTCGAGCGCGGTGAGGTGGAGCGCGCCGCCGAGGCCGGTGAGCGCGGCGCCGCCGGCGCCCTGGCCGCCGTCAAGCGGCTCACCTTCCAGCTCTCCGGGGCCCAGCTCGGCATCACCGTGACCAGCCTGGTCATCGGCATGCTCGCCGAGCCCTCGGTCTCCGCGCTGCTGCGCGGCCCGCTCACCGCGGTCGGGCTGCCCCACGGGGCCGTGGACACCGTGGCCGTGCTGCTCGGCGTGCTGCTCTCCACCGTGGTCCTGATGGTGGCCGGCGAGCTGGTTCCGAAGAACTGGGCGATCTCCCGCCCGCTCGCCGTGGCCAAGATCGTGGCCCGGCCGCAGTACCTGTTCTCGGCCGCGTTCTCCCCGCTGATCGGGCACCTCAACAACTCCGCGAACCGGGTGGTGCGCCGCTTCGGCCTGGAGCCCGCCGAGGAGCTGGCCTCGGCCCGCACCCCGCAGGAGCTCATCGCGCTGGCCCGGCACTCCGCCCGCGAGGGCGCGATAGAGCCCGACACCGCCGACCTCTTCGTCCGGGCGCTGCGCCTGCGGGAGTTGACGGCGGAGAACGTGATGACCCCTCGGGTCGACGTGCAGGCCCTGGAGGAGCACGCCACCGCCGCCGACGTCGCCAACCTGACCCGGGCCACCGGCCTGTCCCGCTTCCCGGTCTACCGGGGCAGCATGGACCAGGTGGTCGGCACCGTGCACATCCGGCACGCCCTGGGCGTCCCGGCCGCCGAGCGCGCCTCCCGCCGGGTCACCACCCTGATGACCCCGCCGCTGCTGGTGCCCGAGACCCTCACCGTGGACCGGCTGCTGGACCAGCTGCGCGGCGAGGAGAGCCTGGCCGTGGTCATCGACGAGTACGGCGGCACGGCCGGCATCGCCTCGCTGGAGGACATCGTCGAGGAGGTGGTCGGCGAGGTCCGCGACGAGCACGACCCGACCGAGGTGCCCGACCTGTTCTTCGTCGGCACCCTCACCGACGGCCGCCGTCAGTGGGACGCCGACGGCATCACCCGCACCGACCAGCTGGAGACGCTCGGACTGCCCTCCGCCGAGGGCCCGTACGAGACCCTGGCCGGGCTGATCGCGCACCGGCTGGGCCGGATCCCCACCCCGGGCGACCTGGTCGAGCTGGAGGGCTGGCAGCTGGAGGTCGAGAGCGTCGACCACCACGTGGCGGAACGGGTGCGGATCACCGCCCCTGAAGCCCCGTCAGCCGACGAACCGTCGGACGGCCGCTCGGACGGCCGCGCCTCGGACCACAGCGCGGACCGCACCGCGGACCGCACCGCCGAGCGCACGGAGGAGGACCGGTGACCGCGCTCCAGCTCTTCATCGGCCTGCTGACCCTGGTCAGCAACGCCTTCTTCGTCGGCGGCGAGTTCGCCCTGATCTCGGTGCGCCGCAGCCAGGTCGAACCGCAGGCCGAGGCGGGCGACCGCCGGGCCAAGACCGTCATCTGGGGCCTGGAGCACGTCTCGGCGATGCTCGCGACCGCCCAGCTCGGCATCACCGTCTCCTCCCTGGTGCTCGGCGCCGTGGCCGAGCCGGCCATCGCCCACCTGCTGGAGCCGGTCTTCCACGCCGTCGGCGTGCCGGACGCGCTCACCCACCCGATCGCCTTCGTGATCGCGCTGACGGTGGCCACGTACCTGCACATGCTGCTCGGCGAGATGATCCCGAAGAACCTGGCGCTGGCCGCGCCGCAGAAGGCGGCGATGCTGCTGGTGCCGCCGCTGGTGGCGACCACCAAGGCGCTGCGCCCGCTGGTCTTCTCGATCAACGCCTTCGCCAACGCCATCCTGCGGATGCTCAAGGTGGAGCCCAAGGACGAGGTCGGCTCGGTCTTCACCGAGGACGAGCTCTCCCGGATGGTGCAGGACTCCTCGGACGCCGAGCTGCTCAGCGAGCGCGACACCGAGCTGCTCCAGGACGCCCTGGAGCTGGGCAGCCGCCCGGTCTCCGAGGTGGTCACCCCGACCGCCCAGGTGGTCTTCGCCCGGCCCGGCACCACCCCCGCCCAGCTGGAGGAGCTCGCCGCCCGGACGGGCTTCTCCCGCTTCCCGCTGCTGCGGGCGGACGGGACGGTCTCCGGCTACCTGCACGTCAAGGACGCGCTGGAGCAGGACGAGAACCGCGACCTGCCGTTCCCGTCCCGGGCCCTGCACCCGATCGCCCGGGTCGCCGAGTCCACTCCGCTGGACGACGTGCTCACCGCGATGCGGCGCTCCGGCACCCACCTGGCCGCGGCCGTCGCCCCCGACGGCTCGGCCACCGGTCTGGTGACCCTGGAGGACGTGCTCAAGGAGCTGGTCGGCCCCGCCGCCCACTGAGCGAGCCGCCCGCCGTCGAAGGCCCGGCTGCGCGCCCTCCCGGGGGTGCGCAGCCGGGCCTTCCCCGTACGGATGCCACCCCGGGCCGGAGGTGGTGTGCTGGCAGCACACCCACTCGGCACGAGGACAAGAGGAAGTGACCGGCCATGGCCGTTCTGATCCACGCGGTGCTCCCGGGGATCACCGCCGAGCAGTACGACGCCCTGAACGCCCGGCTCCAGCAGACGCCGGAGATCTTCGCGGGCTGCCTCTCGCACGTCTGCGTCGCGACCGACCAGGGGTTGGAGATCTTCGACCTCTGGGAGAGCGAGGCGCAGATGGACGCGTTCGCCGACAGGATGATGCCCGTCGCGCAGGAGCTGGGCTGGCCCAGCGGCTCGGGGCGTCCGCCCGTCCACCAGGTCCACAACTACTGGGTGCCCGGGGCGTAGGCTCCGCGCGTCCCCGGCGTTCGCGCGCCGCAGGCGGTACCGTGGGCGATCCACCGCGACCTCCGAGGAGCGGACCCGATGCCCCGTGCCAACCGTGACCTGACCACCATCGCCGACACCATCGAACCGACCGACCACGTCGTGCCCCCGGCCCTGCAGGCCAGGGTCCGCGGCGTGGTCGCCGCCCACGCCAGGGACGGCGAGGACTGCCGTCTGCTGCTGGAGGCCCTCGGCCTCTCCGCCGGAGCGCTCGAACCGGCCGGCGAACAGCGCTCCGCCCAAGGCTCCTGACGCCCCGTCGGACGGGCCGCCCTCCCCGCGGAGGGCGGCCCTCCGGCGTGTCCGGGACCTTGGTCCGCGCACAGTCGCGACGTAGGACCCTCGGTAAAGCCCGCGTGAAGGCGGACATTGGAGAGGTCTAGACCAGTGTGGCGGTCACCGCCGCCCCGCTCGGCCGACGCCGTCTCGACAGCAGGGGTTACGCCATGAGTTCCACCGTCCAACGCGCCGGACAGCAGCCCGCCGACGCCCCCGACCCGGGCCAGTACCGGCCCGGACGCACCGTCAGCGACTGGGACCCGGAGGACCCGGTCTTCTGGCGGGCCACCGGACGCAAGGTGGCCAACCGCAACCTGTGGATCGCGGTGCCCGCCCTGCTGGTCGGCTTCGTGGTCTGGCAGGTCTGGTCCGTCACCGCGACCAACCTCAAGGACGTCGGCTTCGGGCTCACCACCTCCCAGCTGTTCTGGCTCACCGCCATCCCCGGCCTGACCGGTGGCACCGCCCGGATCTTCTACACCTTCCTCGGCCCGAAGATCGGCCAGCGCCGCTTCACCGCGCTCTCCACGATCGTGCTGGTGGTCCCGCTGCTCTGGCTGGGCATCGCCATCCAGGACACCTCCACCCCGTACCTGGTGCTCGCCGCCATCGCCGCGCTCTGCGGCTTCGGCGGTGCCAACTTCTCCTCCTCGCTGGCCAACATCGGCTTCTTCTTCCCGAAGAAGGAGAAGGGCAACGCCACCGGCATCAACGGCGGGCTCGGCAACCTGGGCGTCTCGGTGGTCCAGCTGCTCACCCCGATCCTGATCACCTCCTCGGTGCTGGCGATCGGCTCCGCCCAGCACAAGGCGAACGGCACCGCCGTCTACCTGCAGAACGCCGCCTTCGTCTGGATCCCGGTGATCGTCCTGCTGGCCGCCGTCAGCTGGTTCGGACAGAACGACCTCAAGGTGGCCTCCACCCCGTTCAGCCGGCAGCAGGTCATCTTCCGGCGCAAGCACACCTGGCTGATGACCTGGCTGTACGTCGGCACCTTCGGCTCCTTCATCGGCTTCGCCGCCGCCCTGCCGCTGCTCATCAAGACCACCTTCCCGGACTACTCCGTCGCCACCTACGCCTGGATGGGCCCGGCCGTCGGCGCCCTGGCCCGCTGGGCCGGCGGCTGGATCGCCGACAAGCTCGGCGGCGCCAAGGTCACCCTGCTCTCCTTCGCCGGGATGGCGGTCTCCATCGTCGGCGTGATCACCTTCCTGCCCTCCGGCGCGGACGGCGGCTCGTTCTGGGGCTTCTTCGCCTGCTTCCTGGCCGCCTTCTTCTTCTCCGGCATCGGCAACGGCTCGACCTTCCGGCAGATCCCGGTGATCTTCCGGGCCCGCGCCCTGAAGGGCCTCACCGAGGGCACCGCCGCCCACGACCAGGCGCTCAAGCAGGCCGAGATGGAGTCCGGAGCCGTCACCGGCTTCACCGCGGCGATCGCCGCCTACGGCTTCTTCTTCATCCCGGCGATGTTCGCCAACTTCGCCGTCACCAGCGCGATGTGGGGCTTCGTCGCCTTCTACCTGAGCTGCCTGGCGGTCACCTGGTGGTACTACGCCCGCAAGGGTGCCGAGTACCCGAGCTGACGCCGCGTCACTCCCCCGCCCCCCGTCACCACCTCCTGGCCGGGCCGCCTCAGTGCGGCCCGGCCAGCGTCCGCCGGGCCCGGTCGAGGAAGGCCTCCAGGGCGAAGTCGAAGGCGGCGTCGGCCCGGCGGCCCTCGGGGAGGGCCGCGAGGGCGCGGGCGAGCAGCGGAGTCGAGCCGTCCGGGGCCGGCTCCCACATCGTCTCGGGCGAGGCCAGGTCCAGCGCGGAGCCGAGGACCAGGTTGTCCAGCGCGGCGATCAGCACCATCACCACCGAGTCCGCGAAACCGGCCTCCAGCAGCACCGCGACCGCCTTGTCGTAGTGGGCCAGCACCTCGGGCGCGACGACCTGGGCCATCGACAGCAGCGTGATGGCGCGCGGGTGGGCGGCGAAGGCCGCGCGGCAGGAGAGCGCCCAGGCCTCCATCGCCCGGTCCCAGGGCCGCAGGTCGAGGGTGCCCGGGTCGATCTCGGCCGCCAGCCGGAGCCGCAGCAGTTCGACGATCCCGGCCCGGCCCTCGACGTGGTGGTAGACGGAGGCGGTCTGCACGCCGAGCCGCTTGGCGATCTGCGGCACGGAGAAGTCGCCGTGCTCGTCGACCAGGGCCAGCGCGGTGGCCGCGATCCGCTCCTGGTCCAGCAGCGCTTTGCTGGGACGCCCCATCGCTCCCCTCCTCAGGTCTTCCCGCACCCTAGCCGTACGGGCTAGGGTGCAAAAACCATCATGCTTTAGGTTTACGGAACCGACGTCTGACCTGCCGTCACCTTCCCAGGAGTTCACCGTGACCCCCGACCTCGTCGTGCTCGCCGCCCGGATGCACACCCTGGACCCGGGCCGGCCGCGGGCCACCGCCGTCGCCGTCCGGGACGGCCTGATCACCGCCGTCGGCGACGCCCGGGACGCCCGCGCCTGGCGCGGCCCCGGCACCGAGGTGATCGACCTCGGCGCAGCGACCCTCGTCCCCGGCCTGACCGACGGCCACAGCCACCCCGCCCTGGGCCTGGAGATGGCCGCCGGCACGGACTTCTCCGCCGTGCGCGACCTGGACGGGCTGCGCGCGGCGCTGACCGCCGCCGAGCGGACCGACGGGTGGGTGGTCGGCTGGGGGCTCGACCACAACGCCTTCGGCGGCCGCCCCGTCCACCGCGAGCTGCTGGAGTCCGTGCTCGGCCCGGAGGTCCCCGTCTTCCTCCGGCTGTACGACGTCCACTCCGCGCTGGTCAGCGGCGCCGCCCTGCGCGCCGCCGGGATCGACGGGCCGCGCACCTTCGCCCAGCGCGCCACCGTCGTCTGCGACGCCGACGGCGTCCCCACCGGCCACCTGATCGAGCACGCCGCGATGGACCCGGTCACCGCGATCCTGCCGCGCCGCCCGCTCGCCGAGCGCCGCGAGGAGCTGCGGGGCCTGCTCGCCGAGATGGCGTCCACCGGCCTGACCGGCGCCCACGTGATGGACGCCGGCGGCGAGGTGCTGGACCTGCTCCGCGCGATCGAGGAGCGGGAGGAGCTGCCACTGCGGCTGCGGATCAACCCGTGGTGCATGCCCGGCACCGACCGGGACGGGCTCGACGGACTCGCCGCACTGCACGGCACCGCAGGGCGCGGCTGGCTGGTCGGGGGCGTCAAGCTGTTCATGGACGGCACCGTCGAGGGCGGCTCGGCCTGGCTGGAGCACGGCGACTGCCACGGGCAGAGCCGCGACGGGCTCTGGCTCGACCCGGCCGAGTACACCGCCGCGGTCCACCACCTGCACGCCGCCGGGGTGCGGACCGCCACCCACGCCATCGGCGACGCGGGTGTTCGCCACGTCCTGGACACCGTCGCCGCGCTCGGCCCGGACGGGCGGATGCGCCACCGCGTCGAGCACATCGAGACCCTGCCGCGCGAGCAGGCCGTCCGGTTCGCGCAGCTCGGCGTGATCGCCTCCATGCAGCCCGCCCACAGCGCCTTCACCCGCGCCGACCGGACCGACGAGTGGGCACGGCGCCTCGGCCCCGAGCGCGCCGCGCTCGCCTGGCCCTGCCGCACCCTGCGCGACACCGGCGCGGTGCTGGTCCTCGGCTCCGACTGGCCGGTCTCGAACTCCGACCCGCGCGTGGTGCTGGCCCACGCGCAGCTGCGCCGCGCCCCCGGCACGGACATCCCGCCGGTGGTCCCCGAGCAGGGCCTCACCGCGCTGATGGCGCTGGAGGGTTGCACCACGCACGCCGCCGTCGCCGCGGGCGAGGCCGACCGCGCCGGACGGATCGCCCCCGGTCTGCGCGCCGACCTCACCGCCCTCGCCCTCGACCCGCTCACCGTCCCGGCGGACGAACTCGCCCAGTCCCCGGTCGCCCTGACCGTGTCGAACGGCCGGATCACGCACCGGAACGGCTGACCCGACCGTCCGTCACTCGCCGCCTGCCGCCACCACGCGCCGGGCCTCCTCCGAGCGGGCCTGCTCACGGCGGGCCTGCTCCCGGCGGGCCAGCAGCCGGTCCAGCAGCGGACCGGTACGCATGGTGCGGCAGTCGGTGATCGGGCCGTCCAGGACGGCCCGGGCGTCGCCCGGACGGCCCGCCGCGAGCAGGGCCTCGGCCAGCGGATCGACGGCCAGGGCGTGCATCACGGTCTGGCCGGAGCGGCGGCCGATCGCGGCCGCGGTGCGCAACTCCCGCAGCGCTCCCGGGAGATCACCCCGGTCCAGGGCCACCCGGCCCAGGCCGGTGTGGGCGGCGGTCTGGCCCGCCAGGTCGCCGCCCTCCCTGGTGTGGGCCAGCACCTCCGCGAAGTCCCGTTCCGCCTCCCGGTGGCGGCCCAGCAGGCGGTGCGCCTCGGCCACCCAGCGCAGCATGCTCATCCTCGGCCAGACCGCACCGCCCCGCCCCGCCGTCTCCAACGCCTCCCGGAACAGCCGCAACGCCTCCTCCTGCCGCCCCTCCGCCAGCAGCAACTGCCCCAGCCCGCGCAGCGCGTGCGCCTGCCCGTAGAGGTCACCGGCCGCGGCGAACACCTCGGCCCCGCGACGGCAGCGGGCCATCGCCTCGCCCGTCCGCCCCTGGAGCCGGTCGAGGTAGGAGAGCACCCAGCCCGCGTACGCCCGGCCGTGCTCGTCGCCCAGCTCGCCGAAGAGCGCCGCGCCCTCCTCCAGGGTCTCCCGGGCCGCGTCCCACTCCTCGTGGGTGGCCCTGCACCGGCCCAGGCCCACCAGGAGCGCGGCCTCGGCCCGGCGCTCCCCCGCCGCCCGGGCCGCCGCCAGGCCGAGCTCCTGCACGGTGCGCCAGCCCGCCAGATCGCTGCGCAGGTCGAAGAGGTACTCCCCGAGTGCCGCCAACTCCCAGCAGGCGGAGGCATGTTCGTCCCCGGGCGGCAGACCGGCCGCCTGCCGCACGGTGGCCACCAGCGCCTCGCGCTCCTCCCCCAGCCAACCGACCGGATCGGCCGTCACCGCCGCCGGCCCGGGCTCGCTGTCCGTCAGTTCCTGCCGGCCGCACCGCACTTCGCCCGCCGATCGGTCCGGCCCGCCGATCCGGGCCGGGTAGTCGCTGCCCTGGTGGGCCACCCGGCCCGCCCGCACCAGCGTGACCCAGCGACGCAGCACCCGGCCCAGGGCCGCCTCCCGCTCCCCCGGCGGCTCCTCCGCCTCGGCCCGCTCGCGTCCGTACGCGCGGACCAGGTCGTGGTAGCGGTAGCGCACCTGCCGTGCGCCGGCCGGGCGGTCGACCTCCAGCAGGTGGGTGGCCACCAGGGCGTCCAGCAGGTGCTCGGTCTCGGCCAGCGGGCGGCCCGACGCGGCCGCCGCCGTCCAGGCGGCGAAGTCGGGGGCGTCCAGCAGGGCCGTGCGGCGCAGCAGGGCGCGGGCGGGCCCGGACAGCGTCCGGTGCGTGAGGGAGAGCCCGGCGCGGACGCCCAGGGTGCCGTGGGTCAGTTCGTCCAGGCGGCGGCGTTCGTCGGCCAGGCGGTCCACCAGCTCGGCCATTCCGCGGTGCGGGTGCGCGGCCAGTTTGGCGGCCACGATCCTTACCGCCAGCGGGAGGTGGCCGCAGAGCCCGGCCAGGGTGCGGGCCGCCTCGGGCTCCGCGCCGACCCGCTCGGGCCCCGCGACGGCGGCCAGCAGCGCCACGGCGGAGGCCTCGTCCAACGGGCCGAGCGGCAGGGAGAGCCGCAGGTCCAGGCCGGGCAGGCGCCGCCGGCTGGTGAGCAGCACCGCGCTGCCCGGGGTGCCCGGCAGCAGGGGGCGGGCCTGCTCCTCGTCGGCGGCGTTGTCCAGCAGCACCAGGACCCGGCGGTCGGCCAGCAGGGTACGGTAGAGGGCGGCGCGTTCGGCGGTGGTGCCGGGCAGGCGGCGGCCGTCCACGCCGAGGGCGCGCAGGAAGCCGGCCAGCACCTCGCCGGGGTCGGCGGGGCGTTGGTCCGCCCCGCGCAGGTCGACGAAGAGCTGGCCGTCGGGGTAGGCGGCCCGGCGTCGGTGGGCGACGTGGACGGCCAACGCGGCCTTCCCCGCTCCGGCCTGACCGCTGATCAGACAGACCGGGACGGCCTCCGGGCGCCGGCCGGCGGCAAGGGCCCGCAGCAGGGCCCGGACGGCGGCCGGGCGGTCGACGAACGCCTGGCTGTCGGACGGCAGTTGGGCGGGCACGGGCAACACCACACCGCCCGGCCCCTCCTCCGGCGCACCCTCCCGCGCGGGCTTCGGCTCGGGCTCCGAAAGCGGCCTCGGCTCGGGCTTCGACCGCGGCCTCGGCCCGGGCCCCGGCTCGGGCTGCGCCGACCGGTCGGCGAGCACGGCCCGGTGCAGGCGGGTGAGTTCGGCGCCGGGGTCGAGGCCGAGCTCCTCGGCCAGCGTGCGGCGGGTCCGGGTGTACAGCTCCAGGGCCTCGGCGCGCCGGCCGGAGCGGTGGAGGGCGAGCAGGGCGAGCTCCGTGAAGCGCTCGCGCAGCGGGTGTTCGGCGGTCAACCCGGCGAGCTCGTCGACGAGTTCGCGGTGGCGGCCGCGTGCGAGGTCGGCCTCGACGCGCCGCTCCAGGCAGCTCAGCCGCTCCTCCTCCAACTGCGCCGCCGCTGCCGCCAGCACCGGGCCGCCGAGTCCGCCGAGGGCCGGTCCGCGCCAGAGCGCCAGGGCCTCCCGCAGCCGTCCGGCCACCCGCTCCGGGTCGCCCGCGGCCCGCTCCACCGACGCCCGGAACCTGCCGAGGTCCGTACCGTCCTGAGCGACCGTCAGGACGAAGCCGTCGTCCCCCGTCCGTTCCGGCCCCACCGCCGCGCCGCCGGTGCCGGCCGCCAAGCGCCGCCGCAGGCCGCCCACCACGTTGAACACCTGCTCGCGCGCGGTGGCCGGCGGCTCCTCCCAGAGCGCCCGGGCCAGGCGGCCGACCGTGACCACCCGCCCGGCGTCCAGCAGCAGGACCGCCAGCGCCCGCCGGTCCCGCGGGCCGCCGGTCGGCAGCTCCCGCCCGTCCCCGTCGGTCACCCGGAGCGGTCCGAGCAGCGCGAACTCCATCCGTCCCCCGTCCCCCTGACGTCCCGTCACCGGCCTCCCGGTGGCCGATCGATGGGGAACCAGTGGCCGCCGATCGTAGCGTGGACATGCCCGACGGCGAAGAGCCCCGCACGCCCCCACACCCTCCCGGAGGACCCTCCATGCGTACCCGTTGGCGGAGAACCGCCGCCCTCCTGCTCGGCACCGCGCTGACCCTGGCCGTCCCGGCCACCGGCCACGCCGCCGCCCCGGCCGGCCCGGCCGCCCCTGCTGCCCCGGCCGTCCCCTCCGGCCCCGCCGTCGCCGTGGCCCTCGGCGACAGCTTCATCTCCGGCGAGGGCGGCCGCTGGCTCGGCAACACCGCACGCTACGACGGCAGCCGCAACGGCACCGACCGCGCCTGGACCGGCAGCCGGTACGACCCCGCCCGGGTGTACGGCACCACCGGCGCCGTCGAGGGCTGCCACCGCTCGGACACCGCCGAGCTGAACAGCGCCACCGCCCTGCCGGTGGCCGAGCGGTACAACCTGGCCTGTTCCGGTGCCGAGACGGTGCACGTGCTCAGCACGGCGGCCGGCGGCCAGGCCTTCAAGGGCGAGGCCCCGCAGAACGACCGGCTGGCCCAACTCGCGCGCGGCAAGCGGGTCTCGCTGGTCGTGCTCTCGATCGGTGGCAACGACCTCGGCTTCGGCGAGATCATCGGCGAGTGCGCGTACGACTGGGCGTTCAGCCGGCTCTGCATGAACGAGCAGCAGGCGGTCGTCGACGGCAAGCTGCCCGGGGTCCGGGCCAAGGTCACCGCCGTGGTGGACGACATCCGCTCGGTGATGACCGCCGCCGGGTACCGGAACGCGGACTACCGGCTGGTGCTCCAGTCCTACCCCTCCCCGATCCCGGGCGGCGAGGAGTTCCGCCTGCGCGAGGGCGACTCCAACCGGCTGAACCGCGACGGCTGCCCGTTCAACAACCGCGACGCCTCCTGGGCCCGCTACTCCCTGGTGCCCCAACTCGCCGAACTGGTCGGCTCGGTGGCCGCCGCGAAGGGCGCCGAGTTCCTCGACCTCCAGGAGACCATGAGCGGACACGAGGTCTGCTCCCTCGGCACCACCCAGGTCGGCCAGAGCGGGCCGGACGCCCGCAGGCACGAGTGGTTCCGCTTCCTCGACTACGCCAACACCCAAGGGACGCTGGAGGAGTCGATGCACCCGAACGCCTTCGGCCAGCGCGCCCTCGGCGCCTGCCTCTCCCTGCTTTCCGCCGCCCGGCCAGGCCGCTACGGCTGCGAGAGCGACTACCTCGGCGACGGCTCGCCCACCGCGATGCGGCTGCTGCCGCGGAGCTGACGCCCGGGGGTCCGCTCGGCCCGCTACGCTGGGCGGACCCCCGGCAGCACCCGTGAACGGAAACCATCCGCATGGACCTCAGCTTCACCGGCCACGTGATCGAGTGGCGCGGCCCGGCGCCGTACTACTACGTCCCGCTGCCGGAGGAGGAGTCGGCGGCCGTCCGTCAGGTGGCCGCGCAGGCCAGCTACGGCTGGGGCGTGATCCCCGTGGAGGCCCGGATCGGCTCCCGCGCCTTCACCACCTCGCTCTTCCCCAAGGACGGGGCCTACCTGCTGCCGCTGAAGCTCGCCGTCCGCACCCCGCTGGGCCTGACCACGGGCGACCAGGTGGACGTGGAACTGACCGTCCGGCTCTGACCCCTGCCCCTCCCTCATCCGTCCGGGGCGTCCTGCCGCAGCTCCTCCAGGTACAGGTGCAAGGCCGCCGCCCCCGCCAACAGGGCCCGGCCCCGCGCGGTCAGCCGTCCGTTCCACTCCGCCAGCGCCGCCTGCAGCGGTTCGGCCCCGCCGGCCGTCCGGACCTGCTCCAGCACCAGCGCGATCTGCGGCAACCCATGCCCTCCGCGCCGCAGTTGACGGGCCAGCAGCGCGTCCCGCACCTGTGCGGGCCCGTACACCCGGTACCCGGTACGGCGGTCCCGCTCGGGCACCACCAACCCGGCCGCCTCCCACTTGCGCAGGGTCGCCGGGCGCAGACCGAGACGGTGCGCCAGGTGCCCGATCAGCAGGCCGCCCTCCTCCGTCCCCCGCTCCTCCACCGGCTCCAGGTCGCGCAGCGCCACCGCCACCGACTCCAGCGTCCGGCGGTCCTCGGCCAGCAGGGCATGGCTCGCGTCGATCAGCCGCAGCGCCTCCTCCACCGCGCCCCCGTTGACCGCGCGCATCACCGCACCGGCGTTCGCGTGGCCGTGGCCGGGGACCAGGGCCAGGAAGGTGCGCAGGGCGGTGGCGTGCAGCGGGGTGTAGGCGCGGTAGCCGTGCGGGGAGCGGTCGGCGGGCGGCAGGAAGCCGGCCTCCTCGTAGTTGCGCACCGCCTGGGTGGAGAGGCCGTGCTCCCGGGCCAGATCGACCGGACGCAACCTCTGCTTGAGACTTTTGTCGTCCATCCTCGGGTCCAGACCTCCGAAAGTTCACACCGAAGGTTCAAGGATACGGTGGAAGCCATGACTCCCCCCACCCTCTCCGAGGTCACCGCTCCGTTCACTCCCGCGCGCCTGGCCGCCCTCCTCTCCCCTGCCGTCCGGGTGCTCGGCCTGGGCGAGCCGACCCACGGGGTCGAAGCCTTCCTCGACCTGCGCAACGAGCTCTTCCGCCACCTGGTCGAACACCGCGGCTACCGCTCCATCGCCCTCGAGTCCGACTGCCTGTCAGCCCTGGCCGCGGACGCCTACGTCGCGGGCCACGCCGACGACCTCGACCACGCCGCCGCCCACGGCCTCAGCCACGGCTTCGGCGCCTACCCGGGCAACCGCGAGCTGCTGCACTGGATGCGGCAGTGGAACGCCGCCCACCCTCCGGAGGACCGGCTCCGCTTCGACGGCATCGACGGCCCGCTGGAGGTCAGCGGCGCCGCCGCCCCCGGCCCCGCGCTCACCACCCTGCACGGCCTCCTCTCCCCTCACCTCGAACTCCCGTTCACCCTGGACGAGTTGACCGCCCTCCTGGGCAACTCCTCCCCGTGGACGGACCCGGGGGTGATGTGGGACCCGGCCAAGTCCGTCGGCCGCACGCCGGAGGCGGACCGGCTGCGCCTGATCGCCGACGACCTCACCGCCCTGCTCGCCGCCCGAACCCCGCAGCTGCTGGCCGCCACCTCCCCCGAGCACCTCTGGCTGGCCGGTCTGCACGCCCGCACCGCCACCGGCCTGCTCCGCTACCACGCCGCCCTGGCCGACCCCGGCCCGCAGCGCCTGACCTCGCTGGTCGCCCTGCGCGACCTGATGATGGCCGACAACCTCTCCGCCGTCGCCGACCGCGAGGCCCACCGCGGCCCGACCCTCGCCTTCGCCCACAACAGCCACCTCCAACGCACCGAGAGCAGCATGCAGTTCGGCGGCCAACGCCTCACCTGGTGGAGCGGCGGCGCCCTGCTCGCCACCCGCCTGGCCGACCGCTACGCCTTCACCGCCACCACCTTCGGCACCCGCGCCACCGACCACCCCGCCCCCGACACCCTCGAAGGCCTCCTCCTCGCAACTGCCCACCCCCGAACGCTGCACCCCGCCCCGGACCTCGCCGCCGCCCTGCCCCCGGGCACGCCACTGCGCGCCCCCGCCAACCACACCTACTTCCCCCTCGATCCGGCCACCGTCGGCCACGCCGACGCCGTCGTCTTCCTCCGCGACGTCTGACCCAGGGTCACCGCAGCACGGGATAACCGTTCGCCCCGCTCGTCGGGGCACTGCGAGGATGGCCGGGATGAACGCGCTGAACGTGATGACCTCGGTGGACGCGGCCTGGAGCCGGCTCGGACGACATGACGGCTCGGCGGAGGCGGTCGCGGAGCTGCGGCGCATCGCGCGCGGTGAACCGGCGGACGGGTACCAGCTGTTCTACCGGCTCTACCGCGACCCCACGGGCATGGAGGCGTTCGCGCCCGACGCGCTGCCGTTCCTGACGGCACTGGCACGGGATCCGTCCCTGCCGGACCGGCACGAGGTGGCAGCGACCCTGTTCATGCTGGTCGGTGCCGCACGGACGCAGCCCGCCGAGCGGATCGCCCCTGGCTGGCACGCGGCCTGGCGTTCCTGCCGAGCGGCGGCCGAGCACCTCATCGAGGATCCGGACCCGCGGACCCGCCGGTGGGCCGTCGACCTGGTGGAGCGTCACGCCCCGCTGCTGGAGCGGCTCCGGTCGGAGGAGGAGCCCGCGGTGCGGATCAAGCTCCTCATGAGGCTCGGCGAGCTCGCCGCCGGGAGCTCGGACTCCGACGACGCTCGGCTCGCGCTGGAGGCCGCCGCCACGGCATCGGCCGCCCTGCGCCTGGCGGCCCTCCGCGGCCTCGCCCGGCTGGATCCCGAGGGAGCCGCCGGCCTGCCGGAGCAGTTGGTCACCGTCTTCCGGGAGCCGGGGGCGGCGGCCTCGGTCGGGGCCGAGTGGGACCTGCCCGACCCGGAGTACCGCACCGAACTGCCCGGTCTGATCCTGGGGACGGCCGAGGACCTCCCGGGACCACTGGCCGCACGGTTCACCTCCGAGCTCGCCCGGACCGGTGAACTCACCTACCGGACAGCCGCGTTGGACGCTGCCTGGAAGGTACTGGTGGTCCGCCCCTCAGCCGGCCCGGGGCTGGTCCGGGTGGCGGGCGAGCTGCTGGACGACCCGGAGCCGGCCGTCCGGGTCCGAGCCGCGAACCTGCTGGCGGTGCTCGGGCCGTCGGCCGCCCCCTTCGCGGACGCGCTGCTCGCGCACCTCGACGATCCCGGCGAGGACGAGCTGCGCGACGGCCGCGTCACCGACTACGCGCACTGGGCCCTCGGGCGGATCGGCGACCCACGGGTGATGCCGCGCCTGGTCGACGGGTTGACCGCCCTCGACCGCGAGCCCGGCCGGGGGTACCAGGCGTGTGACCCTCACCGGCCCGAGCCCTACGACGCCCTGCTCACGCTGGAGGAGCACGCCGGCGCGCTGCGCCCCGCCCTGCTGGAGCTGGCCCGGGCCGGGTCCGGGACCCGCCCCGGACGGACCGCGGCCGCCGTCCTGTCCGCGTGGGACGGAACCACCCCTCCGTGGGAACCCACCCTGCGCGGGGACTTGGAGGCCACGGCGGCCAGGCTCACCGAGATGCCACCGCTCTACCAGCCCTGGCAGGACCCGCTCACCCACCTCGCCGCCGTGGCCGCGGTCGCCGCACTCTCCCGACGCGGCCCCCTCGCCCCGCCGGTCCGCAGCGCGGTGGAGCACGTCCTGTCCCTGGACCGGCGCCTCGCCGTCACCTTCGACTACCGGGCCTTCCTGGACGACGAGCGCCTGCGTGCCGTCCTGCGGCGGGCGTTGGACGGCGAGGCCGTCCGGATGCCCCACCTCTGCCTGCCGACCCAGTGCTGAGCCGGCCACCCTCTCACGGCGTGCGGCCCCACAGCCGCCCGACCGGGGGCTCGGCCCGGATCGCCTCGGCGCGGAACGACACCCGCCGGTCCCGGCCGGTCAGTGTGACGGCCCCGGCCTCCAGAACGGCCTCGGTGAGCGGCCAGCCGGACCAGGCGTCCACCACGAAATCACTGACACCGCCGCACACCAGCACGAACTCGTAGGCATTGTGGCCCCGTTCACGCCAGAGCTCAGCCGCACCCGCCGCCACTGCGAAGGCGGAGAGCCGCAGCGTCACGGAGCTGCCGCGCTCGTCGACCAGGAGCGACTCCAACCGGTGGTCCGTCAGCGGTGGCGGGGGCGAGCCGAGGACGGAACGGATCACCTCCGGGTCGGCCAGCGCGGCGGACCAGTCGGGCTCACTCATAGAACACCTTCGCGGTGGTGGGCGGCAGTACCGTGTACCGGCGCCGCTCCAGCGGGCCGTCGAACCAGCGCCGGGCCGTGTAGGGGTCCCCGTCCTCGGAGCGGTAGGCGTTGAGGCGCCCCGGACGCACGCCGTGGGCGGTGAACCGCAGCGAGAACTCCCGCCCCGCCACGGCGACTTCGATCCGGCGCTCCGGGGTCGGCGCCCAGGCCCCGAACGCCACGTCGACCACCGTCGCCCCGGGCACGCCCCGCATCCGCAGGTCCTCCACCGCGACGAACTCCAGCTGGGCCTCGAACCGGTCGCAGCCCGCCTCGGTCCACTCCGGCGGCGCGAGGTCAGGGAACCGCGGAAACTCCACCCGCAGGGTCACCGCAGCGCCGTACGGGCTCAGGTGCACCGAGCGCAGCACCAGCCCCGCCAAGGGCGGCAGTTCGCGGTACAGCCCGGTGAACCGCTCCGCGTGCAGCAGCAGCCCCGGCCGGACATCGGCTGCTGACACGACCCCTCCCCTTCCCGTCCGGACGCCTCTGAGCTGCGATGATATCCAGGAACGTCCCCGGCCTCGCACGGTGGGCAGGTCCGGCAGGTGCTTCGGGGCGGCTTCCTCGGCCGGGGCGCCGGAAAGGCGTTGCCTACCGGTTGGAGGCGAGATCGGCGATCCCCATGGCCCAGGCCCGGAACGCCGCGCGGGCGTCGGGCGCGACCCGGTCCCTGACGGCGGCCACCTCACCCGGTTCCAGCCCGGCCCGGTGCTCAGCGGCGAACTCGGTGTCCAGGAACGGCTCCAGCAGGTCACCCCACACGTCGGCGCGGCGCAGCAGGGCGATCCCGTGCCGTGCGCAGAACGCCCGCAGTTCGGCCCGTTGCCCCGCCGGGAAGAACACGGTCTCCCCCCGACGGTCCGCACCTCCGGCGGCGTGGCGTCCGGGTCGGCGTCCCGGACCGCCCGGACGGGGACGACCCGCTCCTCCGGGGAGGACCCGGTGCGAGGAACGCGGAGGTGATCGGCGGCGAGGACGGCATCCGGTCTCATCGGGCCGTCCTGCCCTGCCGTCAGGGACGTCGCCGTCAACCGGTGGCCCGGTCTCACGCTCCCGGTGCCCAGCGGGTGGGCTCGGGCGCGGGGCCGTCCAGGGCGTTGCGGAGCTTGTCGCGGAAGGTCTTCGGCGGAGCGTCGTTCCCCGCCACCACGTGCACCAACCGGGCCGTCGTGACCCGCAGGTGGCACTCGCGGTGGTGCTGCCGCAGCCAGACCAGCCAGGAGCCGTCCCCCGCGCGGAACGCCTGGCGGGCCGGTACGTCCCCCGGCCTGGCGTGACGCGCCAGCAGGTCCGGAACGTGCTTCAGGGCGGCCTCCTCGGCGACCGCCAGGGCGTCCTCCTCACTGCCGCCCACCGGATGACTGGCCACCAGGGTCCAGTGGTGCAGCTTCAGTTCGACCCCGTCGGCGTGCTTGGTCATCCGGGTGTCCTCCTCGATGAGGACGTACCACTGGGCAGCAGTCATACCGCGAGCCTAGGCAACCGGCCGGCCGCACCGGGAGGCCCATCGGCAAGCCGGTGCGAACCGGTGACCGCACCGCGACACTCCCGGTGGACCGGGGCCGCACTGCCCGACGGGAGCGGTGATCGGTTAGGCTCGCGGGCCGTGAGCGCGAAGACGATCAAGGTGTACGAGGCGGTCCGGGAGGACTTCCGGCGGGATGCCGGGCGGCGGGGGTTCACCCTGTCGCAGGCTCAGGAGGCGGCCGTGGAGCGGCTGTCCCGGCTGGCGGGGGAACTGGCCGGCGCCAGAAGGCTGTTCAGGGCGCCGGCGCCGGTGCGGGGGCTGTACGTCTGGGGGCCGGTCGGGCGGGGGAAGAGCTGGCTGGTGGACACCTTCTTCGAGGCGGTGCCGGGCGAGCGGAAGCGGCGGCTGCACTTCCACGACTTCTTCCACCTGCTGCACGAGGGCGTGGCGCACGCGGCACCCGTGGGCGCCGACTCCCGTACCAGCGCCGTCGACCGGGCCGTGGAGGAACTGCTCGGGGACGCGGAGCTGTTGGTCTTCGACGAGTTCCATGCCCATGACGCGGGGGACGCGATGCTGGTGGCCCGGCTGTTCCGCACCCTGCTGGACCGGCGGGTCACCCTCGTCACCACCTCCAACTACCCGCCCTCCGGCCTGATGCCGAACCCCGTCTACCACCACCTCTTCGAGCCGACGATCGCCCTGATCGAGGAGCGGATGGACGTCCTCGACGTGTCGGGGCCGACCGACTTCCGCCGCATCGGCCAACTCCCCTCCGGCGGGCGCAGGTTCGCGGAGGGCGCCGTGCTCGACCGGGAGGATGCCCAACGGGCGGGCTTCGCCGCGCCGGCGGCCGAGGAGCGGACCGCGGTGGCGGGCCACCTGCGGGAGTTGACGGTCCGCGCGGTGCGCGGCGGCACCGTCTGGGTCGGGTTCGGGGAGCTCTGCGAGAGCACCACCTCCGTGCCGGACTACCTGGCGCTGGCCGCCCGCTTCGACACGGTGGTGGTGGACGGTGTCGTCCCGCTCGCCGAGGCCACGGCGGACGGGCGGCAGCGCTTCGGGAACCTGGTGGACGTCTGCTGCGACCGCGACGTCCGGCTGGTCCTGATCGGGGCCGACCCGCTCGCCGGGGCCGGGCCGGAGATGCTGCGCGACCTGGACCGGATCGCCAGCCGCCTGGCGATGCTGCAGAAGGTCCCGGCGGCGCGGTAGCCGAAGGGCCCCGGCGGGCAGGGGATGCCGCCGGGGCCCACACCTACGGCTACGGGACGGGCTGCTGCTGGGTGACGCAGTGGATGCCGCCGCCGCCGAGGCCCAGGTAGTCGATGTTCAGCTGGACCACGGTGCGGCCCGGGAAGAGCGACTGGAGCTTGGACTTGGCGGCGGCGTCGGCTCGGGAGTCGCCGAACTGGGCCGCGATGACGGCGTCGTTGCAGACGTAGTAGTTGGCGTAGGAGCCGACGAAGGCCGGGTCCGACTGGCGGATGGAGTAGTAGTCCGGGCCGCCGAGCTTGGTGGCCTGGATGCGGACGCCGCGCGCGTCGGTGGCGGCGGCGAGCACGTTGTACTGGTTGATCTCGTCCTTGGTCCAGACGTCCGACGGGTCGTCAGTGGCGTTGGGGTACTGGACGAGCGCCTTGCCGGGCTCCAGGAAGCGCGAGGTGGCGTCCACGTGGTCGCCGGTGATGTCCTGGCCCGCCACGCCGGCGAACCAGATCACCTTGCTCGCGCCGTAGGCGTTCTTCAGCGCCGTCTCGGCGGTGGTCTGGCTCATCCCGGGGTTCCGGTTGGAGACCAGCAGGCTGCTCTTGGTGGCCATCACGGTGCCGGCGCCGTCGGTCTCGACCGCCCCGCCCTCGCCGATGATCGAGGCGGCGGTGAACGGCAGGCCGAGCAGCGCGGCGACCCGGGAGGCCACCTTGCCGTCGTTGGTGTAGACCTGGTTGCCGCCCCAGCCGTTGAAGTTGAGGCCGATGGTGTCCAGGCCGCCGAGGCCGTTGGTGCGGAAGACCGGGCCGGTGTCGCGCATCCAGCAGTCGTTCACCGGGATGCTGGTGATGATCGTGATGTTCGCAGCGGTGCAGAGCTGGCGGGCCCGGGCCGCCGAGGCCGGGTTGGCCAGCATGTAGACCGGCTCGTAGCGGGCGATGGTGTTGGCCACCAGGGCGATGTTGCCCTGGATCTGGCTGAGCGAGGGCACCTTGCCGCCGCGGCGGCCTCCGCTGCGACCGGTCCAGATGGTGGCGTCGTCCGGCCAGGCCATCCAGGTGCGGGTGTGCCGGACGGTGTCCACCGGCACGGAGAAGGTGCCGGCCGCCAGGCCGGTGGAGCCCGCGAGGCCGGGCGAGGCGGAGCCGCGGGTCACGGACGCCCCTGCGGTGCCGCCGCCGGCCACCGCCCAGGTGGCGCCCGCCGCGGCGAGCCCGGCGGCGGCGAGGAAGCCTCGTCTCCCGAGGGAGGTGTGCGACTGCGCGTGGGGATCGCGTGCGCTGGTCATGTGGTGACCTTCCGTCAGTGCGGCCGTGGTCGCTCCAGGGCCATGCCCAGAAGGTAAAACTGACCAAGCGCTCGGTCAATACTTTGGGCAGCACTTCGTTCAGGTTGACGTCACCTCGGCCTCACCCGGCTCGGTAGAGTGCGCGGATGGCCCAGCTCGAAGACCAGACGCCGACGACCGTCCGCAAGCCCCGTGCCTCGACCAAGGGCGAGCAGACCAGGGCCAGGCTGCTCACCGCCGCCCGCGAGCTCCTGGCCGGAGACGGCGAAGTCCCCTTCACCACACGGAACGTGGCGGCCCGTGCCGGGGTCACGCACGGGATGTGCCACTACCACTTCCAGACCCGCACGGACCTGATCGTGGCCGTGGTCGAAGCGATCCGCCCGGAGTGGGTCACCCCGCTGGAGGAGGCCGTCGCGGCCCCCGGCCCCTTCGCGGAGCGGCTGGAACGGGTCATCGCACTGCTCGGCCAGCCCGAGGCCGGGGACCTCTCCCGGCTGCACTCAGCCCTGCACTGGTTCGCCGTGAACGACGAGCGGGTGCGCGATGCGCTGGCGGCGGAGTACGGGCGCTGGCGGGCCTGCTTCACCACGCTGTACGGAGTGTTGGCGGACGAGCACGGCGGCGTGGTGGACCCCCGGCCGCTGGGCGAGGCCGCCGCGGCCGGGACCGACGGGCTCGCCGCCTACCAGTCCCTGGAGCCGGCCTACGACCCGCGCCGGGCCCTGCGTGCGCTCTTCCTCGGCCTGGCGGCCGGCGTCACGGCGGGCACCGGCTGAGGCAGCGCCCGGCAGGACCTGCTGATCCTACGTCAGCCTCCCGCCTCGGCCGCTGCCGCCCGGTGCTCCGCCCGCAGCCCGCTCGCCACCGCGCACACCAGACTCGCCGCGATGATGCCCTCCGCCCAGAACAGCGCGACGTAGTCCATCAGGCAGCCGATCGGCGGCGAGCCGGTGGCGGCGTTGCGCAGCCCGATCAGCGCGAACAGGGTGGCGGCCATCCAGCCGAGCGCTGGCCAGACCAGCGGACTGCGCTTGCGGATCAGCACCTGGGCGCCGCCCAGCACCGAGAGCGCCAGTGCCCACATCGTGGCGATCATGAACCAGGCCAGGATGAAGGTGCTCCGGGAGCGGGTGATCTTCGCCTCCAGCACCGCCTCGGACGGAGCCTCCGAGACGTCCTTCGCCTTGGTCAGGAAGAACGGGTCGGCATCGGTGAACAGCACCTCCAGCGGCACCGGTTGGCCACCCGAGGAGGCCGCCCAGCTCGCCGACAGCTTGTACCGGTCGAAGGGGTAGTCGCTGGGCGTCCCGCCGTACAGGCCGAGGGTGATCGCCTGCGGCTGGGCCGCCTGCCCCGCCTCCACCTTCAGCTTGGTGGCGGTCTGCGCGTTGACGGTGACCTCGACCGGGCGGGTGAAGGTCAGTGACTCCGGGCCGGTGGCCAGGGCGCCGTGCGGGACCAGGACGGTGTAGAGGGTGACCTCCTGCGCGTTCGGGTCCACCTCCTGCACCGTCATGTCCAACTCCACGCCGTCGCCGACGACTTCGACCCCGAGGCGGCGCGGTTCCTGACGGCTGTTCCGCTCGTCCAGGTAGAGCGTGATGCCGGCCGCCAACAGCACCACGACCAGGGCCAGCAGGCCGAACTGCCAGCGCGCCGGACGGGCCCGTCGCACCGCGCTCAGCGGGCTCACCGAACGGGCTCCGGCTGCTGCTGGGTCGAGCAGTGGATGCCGCCGCCGCCCGCCGCGATCGCGTTGATCTCGACGGGCACCACCTGGCGCCCCGGGTGGAGCTCGCCGAGGATCCCGGCGGCCCGGTCGTCGGAGGCCTTGTCGCCGAAACTCGGCACGATGACGCCGCCGTTGACGACGTAGTAGTTGAGGTAGGTGGCGAGGAAGTCCTTGCCGCGGTCCGGGAGGCGGCTCAGATCGGGCTCGACCAGCTCGACGATCCGCAGCTTGCGGCCGTTGGCGTCGGTGGCCTCCTTGAGCACCTGGAGCGCCTGGTCGGAGGCGCGGGACCAGATGTCCGGCTCGGCGTCCGGCCCGGGGCGGTGCAGCACCACCACGCCGGGCTCGGCGAAGCGGGCGAGGGCGTCGATGTGGCAGTCGGTGATGTCCTGCCCGGCCACGCCGGCGAACCAGAGCACCTTGCGGACCCCGAAGAGCTCCTTGAAGGCGGCCTCGATCTGGTCCCGACTCTTGCCCGGATTGCGGTTGGGGTTCACCCACGAGCTCTCGGTGGCCATCAGCGTGCCCTCGCCGTCCACCTCGATGCCGCCGCCCTCCCCGGTGATCGGCGCCTCGATCCGGCGGACGGAGTAGCGCTCCAGCACCCTCCGGGCCACCTGCGAGTCGTTGGCGTGGGTCTGCTTGTTGCCCCAGCCGTTGAAGTTGAGGTCGACCCCGGCCAGCGCTCCCCCGCCGGTGACGAAGGTCGGTCCGGTGTCGCGGGCCCACAGGTCGTCCACCGCAAGGTCGATCACCTCCACGCTGGACCCGCACAGCTGCCTGGCCTCCGCGCTCTGCTCCGGACGGGCCATCAGGACCACCGGCTCGAACCGGGCGACGGCCTGCGCGACGCGGGCGATGTCCTGCCGGACGGCGGGCAGGTCATCGCCCCAGACCTGGTCCAGGGCGGGCCAGGCCATGAAGGTCCTGGTGTGCGGCTTGGCCTCCGACGGCATCGCGAGCGGTACGGGCGTCGGGGACGGCGAGGGCGACGGGGACGGGGACGGCGAAGCCGAAGGAGATGACCCCTCGTCAGCCCCCGATGACGAACATCCGTCCAACAACGCCACGGCGGCCAGAACCGACCCCGACCTCAGCAGCGTCCGGCGCGACAGGGCTGGCTCTCTCACGGTCGGTTCCCCTTGCTCCACGAAAACCCACAGGACGTCAGACTCCCGACCCTAGGCGCGCCGGCCCCCGATCCCCGTGATCCCGTACCCGGCCGAACGGGCGATTCGCCCGGCCCGGCACCGCAAGGAGCTCAGCTCACGGGCCGGCCGGCAGACGGCCGGCGTGATCCCCGCACGACCGGATGAGGATCGCGCGCCATGTGCTCACGGGGCGGAGGGAGTGACAGCAGAGGTCCTCGATCGGCTCCTCCCCACCGCGCTACGCCACCGCCTCCGGATCAGCCAGCCGGACGACGGCCGTGCCGGCCTGGCTCTCGCCGAACTCCCAGGCCGCGACGAGGCGATGGCCCCCGGCTGCCGCGGCGTCGGTGGTCGCCGGCCAGGCGTCGGCGGCGCGGTAGCGGGCACCTCGGGAGCGGGCGTCCTGCGGAGGGAGGCTGAGGTGGCGCAGCCGGCGGCGGAGGGCGGGCTCGGGGACGGTGGCCAGGGCGTCCTGCCACGGTTCGGCGGCGGTCGGTTCGCGGTCCTCGCCGGGGAGGGGGGTCCAGTCGGCGGGGGTGCCGGTGGTGAAGGTGGCCGCGCGCATCGCGTCCGTCAGCGTTCCGTCGGTGGCGATGCGCAGCACCACGCCGAGCCAGTTGTTGAGGGCGGTGGCGGAGGCCAGGTCGACGCCGTGCCGGGCCAGCAGAGCGGCCAAGTCGGCGCCGCGGATCAGCACTTCGCCGCTCTCCTCCGACTCCACGCCCACGGCCCGGACCGCGGCGGCGAAGTCGGCGTCGAACGGCCGCGGCCCCTTGTGACCGTCCTCGCCCCAGGGGCCGGTGCCGTCCAGCAGCATCGGGTCGAAGCGGAACAGGCTCTCCGCCGGGAGGAACCTCCGGCCGGCCGCCCCGAGCACGTACTCGTCGGCCCCGTACGGGAATTCGCGGGGTTCGGGATCGGCGAGCTGCTCCGCGCCGCACCACCCGTTCGGGAACAGGTACTCGTCCAGCGAGTCGTCGGCGTGGAAGACCCCGTAGCGCGCACCGGGCTCCTCACCACCCGAGTCGCCGAGCAGGATGGCGAACGCCTCCACCAGGACGGCGTCGAAGGGGGCCGGAACGGAACGGTCGGCGGTCATGGGTGCAGGCTACCCGTGGCCGGGCCGGCACGTACTGCGGGTACCCGCCGCACCGCACGGCACGGCACCGCGGCCCCGGCGGTGTCGGAAGGAACGCCCGACGCCGCCGGGGCCGCGAACTGCCCGGCAGCCGACCCCAGAGCCGGTCTAGAGCGCGCGCCGCGCCGCCGCGATCGCCTTCGGGTCCCAGCCCGGACGCGGGACCGAGTCCAACAAGAGCTGGGTGTACGGGTGTTGAGGCCTGGCCAGCACCTCAGCGGTACGGCCCTGCTCGACGATCCGGCCCTGCCGCATCACGATCACGTCCTCGGTGACGCAGCGCACGACGCCCAGGTCGTGGGTGATGAAGAGGTAGCCGATCCCGGTCCGCTCGCGGATCTCCGCCAGCAGGTTCAGGATCTGCGCCTGCACCGAGACGTCGAGCGCGGCCACCGCCTCGTCCAACACCAGCACGGCCGGCTCCACCGCCAACGCCCGGGCGATGGCGACGCGTTGGCGCTGTCCACCGGAGAGCTGGCGGGGCAGCGCGGACGCCTCCCGGGCGCCGAGGCCGACCTGCTCCAGCAGTTCCTCGATCCGGCTGCGGTGGTCGGCCTCGGGGAAGTGCAGCTTCAGCGTCTCGGTCAGCGCGCTGCCGACGGTGCAACGCGGGTCCAGCGAGAGGTACGGGTCCTGGAAGACCATCTGCACCTCGCGTGCCCGGGCCAGCCGAGCCGCCTTGCCCCTGGCCCCGGCCGCCATCCGGTCCCGGCCGTTGACCAACACCCGTCCGGAGTCGGCCCGTTCGAGGCCGACCACGATCCGGGCACTGGTGGTCTTGCCGGAGCCGGACTCGCCGACGATGCCCAGCGAGCCGCCTTCGGCGAGCGTGAAGGAGACGTTGTCCACCGCCTGCACCTCGCCGTAGGAGCGGTGCAGGCCGAGCACCTCCAGGACGGGTGCGGCGGGCGTCGCGTGATCGGTCGCGTGATCAGCCATGGGCGAGGACCTCACCGGTTCGGTCGCTGTGGTGGCAGGCCGCCAGGCGCCCCGGCTCGCCCGCGACGGGCAGCAGGGCGGGCTCCTGCTGGGTGCACTCGAAGGTGGCGATCGGGCAACGCGGGGCGAACGGACACCCCGTCAGCTCCTCGCGCAGGCTGGGCGGCCGCCCCTCGATCGCGGCCAGCCGGCCGCCCGGCGCGTCCAGCCGCGGGGTGGCCGCGAGCAGGGCCGCCGAGTACGGGTGGCGCGGACGCTCGAACAGCGCCTCGGCCTGGCCGGTCTCCACGATCCGCCCGGCGTACATCACGTACACCCGGTCGCTGATCGCGGCGGCCAGGCCCAGGTCGTGGGTGACGAACAGCAGGCCGGTGCCGAAGCGCTGCTGGAGGTCGTCGAGCAGCGCCACCACCTCCGCCTGCGAGCTGACGTCCAGCGCGGTGGTCGGCTCGTCGGCCAGGATCAGCGCCGGGTCGCCCATCAGGGCGGCGGCGATCATCACCCGCTGGAGCATGCCGCCGGAGACCTGGCCGGGGTAGCGGCCGAGCACCGAGGCGGGCAGGCCCACGGCGTCCAGCATCTCCACCGCGCGCTGCTCCGCTTCCTGGGCGGAGCGGCCGTCGTTGAGCCTGAGGCTCTCGGTGAGGAAGTCGCCGAGGCGGCGCATCGGGTTGACGGCGGCCCTCGGGTCCTGGAAGACCATCGCGGCGGTGTGGGTGCGCAGCCTGCGCAGCTGGGCGGGCGTCATGGTGAGCACGTCGTCCCCGGCCACCCGCAGGGCGCCCTCGGTGACGGCGCCGGGCGGCAGCAGGCCGAGGGCGCTGCGGGAGGTGAGGCTCTTGCCGGAGCCGGACTCCCCCACCAGGGCGACGGTCTCGGCGGCGCCGACGGTGAGGTCGACCCCGGCGAGCACCGGCCGGGCGGTGCCGGGCAGACGCAGCCGGTAGCCCCGGACCTCCAGGGTGGGCTGCGTCTCCGGGAGCGGCTGCTTGTCGAGGGTGGTCATCGGTCCCTCCTGGCGACCTGGTCGGCCCAGCGCTCGCCGACGACGTTGAAGGCGACGACGGTCAGCACGATCGCGACGCAGGGCAGGACGGCGGAGAGCGGGTAGCCGTTCTGGATGGCGGACTGTCCGTCGAAGACCATCCGGCCCCAGTCGGGGGTGAGGGCGGGGACGCCGAGCCCGAGGAAGGAGAGGCCGGCCAGGTCGATCAGGGCGTAGCCGAAGTTGACGGTGGACTGGGCGAGCACCACCGGCGCGATACCGGGGATGACGTGCCGCAGGCAGATCTGCAGGCCGGAGTGACCCTGCACCTGGTAGGCCTCGACGTAGGGGCGGGAGCGCTCGGCCAGCACCAGTGAGCGGGTGAGCCGGCTGACGTAGGGCAGGTAGGCGATGGCCAGCGCGATCACCGGGGCGAGCAGGCCCTCGCCGTAGACCGAGACGATCAGGATGGCGAGCAGCATGCCCGGGAAGGCGAAGACCAGTTCGGTACTGCGGGAGAGCACCGAGTCCAGCCAGCCGCCGCGCCAGGCGGCGGTGACGCCGATGGCGACGCCGGCCAGGGTGGAGAAGGCCACCACGCCGAGCGGGCCGAGCAGCGAGGTGCGGGCGCCGAGCAGCAGCCGGGAGAGGGTGTCCCGGCCGGAGGCGTCCACGCCGAGCAGGTGCTCGGCGGAGGGGCCGGCCAGCGCGTTGCCGAGGTCGACCGCGTTGGGGTCCTCCGGGGCCAGCCAGGGGGCGAGCAGCGCGGCCAGCACCACCAGGGCGACGAAGCCCAGGCAGAGCAGCTGGAGCAGGCTGCGGTCGGTGCGGATCCGGGCCAGGCCCGGTCGGCGGATCAGGGTGGCGGTCATCCGGCGCTCCTCCCGGAGCCGAGGGTGACCCGGGGGTCGACCAGCGGGTGGACCAGGTCGACCAGCAGGTTCACCCCCATGAACAGCCCGACCATGATCAGTGAGATGGCCTGCACGGTGGGGAAGTCCTTGGTGGTGGTGGAGAGTTCGAGCAGCTGGCCGATGCCGCCCACGCTGAACGCGGTCTCCACCAGGACGGTGCAGACCAGCAGGGTGGAGACGATCAGGCCGCCGGTGGTGAGCACGGTGCCCAGCGCGTTGCGGAAGACGTGACGGCGGATCACCTGGTGCTCCGTCACCCCGCGGCTGCGGGCCACCGTGACGTGCTCGTGGCCCATCACCTCGGCCATCGCGGCCCGGGTGACCCGGGCCAGCATTCCGATCAGGTAGAGCGCGAGCGCGACGGCTGGCAGGGTGAGGTGCCAGACCATGTCGCCGAAGCCCTCCCCCGTGCCGCCGGTGGGGAACCAGCCGAGGCCGACCGCGAAGACGCCCTGGAGCAGCACGGCGGCAACGAAGGACGGGGTTCCGAGGGCCACGGTGGTGGTGACCAGCACGGTGGAGTCCACCGCGCCGCCCTTGACGGCGCCGAGCCAGCCGAGCAGCAGCCCGATCGCCAGCACCAGGACCAGGGCCATGGCGACCAGCAGCAGGGTGGCCGGCAGCCGGTCGGCGAGCAGCCGGGAGACGTCCGTGCGGTAGGTGACGGAGCGTCCGAAGTCGCCGTGCAGGATCTGCCCGGCCCAGCGCAGGTACTGCACGAAGAACGGGTCGTCCAGGTGGTACTGGGCGTTGACCGCCGCGATGGCCTCGGGGGAGGCCGAGCGGCCCGCCAGCAGGAAGCTGGCAGGGCTGCCCGGCGCGAGGTACATCGCCCCGAAGATCACGAAGGAGGCGGCCGCCAGGGTGGCGGCCATCTCGGCCAGCCGTCGGGCGGCGAATCTCAGGAAGCTCACGGTGCAGCTCCCACCGCGGCCGCCCACGGCTGGTAGAGGTAGGAGATGGTGGTCGGGGCGCCGCTGATCCGCTTGTTGAGGAAGACGGCGGTCGGCCACTCGGCGACCGGGATCCAGAGCAGCTGCTCGGAGGCGGTCTTCTGGAGCTTGGCGCTGAGCGCGTACCGCAGCGCGGGGTCGTTGGCCTTCACGGCCTCGTCCACCAGGCCGTCGTAGACCGGGTCGCTGTAGGAGGCGAAGTTCTGGTACGCGCCGGTCTTGAAGTTGGCCAGCAGGTCCAGCGGGTCGGTGATCGAGTCGTAGTACGTCTCGGGGAACATGTCGATCCCCTCGCGCGCCTGCGGGTCGGTGAACAGCGCGGTGAACGCGTTCGGCGCGATGGTCTTGAGCTTGACGTCCAGTCCGATCTTGGCCCCGGCCGCCTGCACGGCGGTGGCGAGCACCGAGACGTCCAGGCCGATCGGGCTGGTGGCCACGGTGATGCTCTTGCCGGTGGCGCCGGCCTCCTGGATCAGGGCCTTGGCCTTGGCCAGGTCGGGCTCCGTGGGGGTGAGGCCCTCGAAGGCCTGCTTGCGGACCGTCTCGGGGGCTCCGGCCCAGGCGGCCCGGGTGGTGAGCGAGCCGGTGACCTGCCCGGACCCGCCGAGCCCGGCCTTCTGGAAGCCCGAGCGGTCCAGCGCCAGCGAGAGCGCCTGGCGGACCCGCACGTCGCCGAGCACGCCCTTCATGTTGGTGACGTTGACGTTGACGGTGCTCAGGCCCTCGCCGAAGTACAGCGTGCCGGCGCCGCTGGAGCGCAGCCGCTGGTAGGCCTCGGTGGGGATCAGGTAGCCGCCGTCGGCCTCGCCGCTGAGCAGCGCGTTGACCCGGGCCGAGGGGTCGGTGAGGAAGCGGAAGACCGCCTTCTTGGACTTGGCCTTGGTGCCCCAGTAGCCGTCGAAGCGCTCCAGCTCGATCGACTGGCCCTTGGTCCAGGTGCCGAGCTTGAACGGGCCGGTGCAGGCCAGGCTGCCGGTGGTGCCGTAGTCCTTGCCGGCCGCCTCGACGCCCGCCTTGGAGGCGATCACCCCGGCGGCGGTGGCCATGTACTGGTTGAACTGCGAGTCGGGCTGCGTCAGCTTGACGGTGACCTGGAGCGGCCCGGTCTTGGTGATCGAGCTGACGTGCTGGAACTGCTGGGCCCAGGCGGCCGCGTTGTCCGGGTTCATCTGGCGGCCGAGGCTGTAGACCACGTCGTCGGCGGTCAGGGCGCCGCCGTCGTGGAACTTCACGTTCGGCCGCAGGTCGTAGACCCAGGTGTTGGGGTCCGGGTTGCTCGCCTTCTCGGCCAGGCCGGGGCCCAGGGTGAGGTCCGGGTTCCACCGCATCAGGCTCTCGCAGACGTTGGAGAGCACCGTGTTCTGCGGGTAGTCGAAGGCGGAGATGTAGTCCAGGGTGGGCGGTTCGGCGTAGACCGCCCAGCTGAAGGAGTCCAGCCCGTCCTTGCCGGCCGGGGTCCCGGCGGAGAGCTTGAAGCCCTCGCCGTCGAGGTTCCCGGTCTTCGGCGGCCCGGAGCAGGCCGAGGCGGTCAGGGCGAGCAGTGCGGCGGCCGCCAACGCCGAGGATCTTACGACGGCGGAGCGGTACTGACGGCGAGTCATGCGCGGGGCTCCTTCGGGATCTGCTGGGTGATGCAGTGCACGCCGCCGCCACCGAAGGCGATGGCCCGGGCCCGGACGCCGACCACCTTGCGGCCGGGGAAGCACTCGGCGATCACCGCGAGCGCCTCCTCCTCGCCGGGGAGGTCGGCGACGGGGACGACCACGCCGCCGTTGGCGACGTAGAAGTTGAGGTAGCAGACCTCGATCTCCTGGCCGGCGATCTCGGTGAAGACCGTCTGCGGGAGGTCGATGATCTCCAGTGTGCGGCCCCGGGCGTCCACGGCCGCCTCCAACACGGCGCGGTTGTCGCGCATCCGCTGGTAGTCGGGGTGGTTCGGGTCGCTCGGGAGCTGGATCAGCACCTGGCCGGGGCCGGTGAAGGCGCAGACGCCGTCCACGTGGCCGTCGGTCTCGGTGTCCAGCAGACCGCCGTAGGGCAGCCAGATCACCTTGGTGACGCCGAGCTTGGCGATCAGCTCGGCCTCGATCTCCTCCTTGCTCATGCCCGGGTTGCGGTTCGGGTGGAGCAGGCACTGCTCGGTGGTGATCAGGGTGCCCTCGCCGTCCACGGTGACGGCGCCGCCCTCCAGGATCATCCGGGAGTCGATCCGCTCGACGCCGAGGCGCTCCAGCAGCAGGCCGGAGATCCGGTCGTCGGAGTCCCAGGGGCTGTGCTTGCCGCCCCAGGCGTTGAACCGGAAGTCCACCCCGGCCCGGGCGCCGTCCTGGTCGAGCACGAAGATCGGCGCGGAGTCGCGGAACCACGCGTCGTCGATGGGCAGTTCGGTCACCTCGATGCCCTCACCGCAGAGCGCGCGGGCCTCCTCGCCCTGGCCCGGGGCGGCGACCATGGTCACCGGCTCGAACTCGGAGATCGCCCGGGCCACCTGCGCGTACTCGCGCTTGGCGTCCTCGAAGGTGGCGCCCCAGAGGTCCTCGCGGGTGGGCCAGGCCATCAGGCAGCCCTCGTGCTCGGTCCACTCGGCGGGCATGCGGAACGTCATGACAACTCTTCTCTAGGGGGTGGTTCAGGGGGTGGAGCGGCCGGGCTCAGTACGCCGGCGGGACGGCGGGCTGGGACTGGGTGGCGCAGTGGATGCCGCCGCCGCCCGAGGCGATGCCGTCGATGTTCAGCTGCACCACCCGGCGGTCCGGGTAGGCGGCCTGGAGGATCGTGTACGCGAGGCCGTCCGCGTAGCGGTCGCCGAACTGCGGGGCGATCACCGCGCCGTTGACGGTGTAGTAGTTGGTGTAGCTGGAGAGGAACTCCTTGCCGCCGCCACGGATCAACTTCTTGTCCGGGCCCGGGAGTTCGGTGATCTGCAGGCGGCGGCCGCGGGCGTCGGTGGCGCTCTGGAGGATCCGCTTGGTCTCCTCGTAGACCCGGACCCACTTGGGGTCGGTGTCCGGCCCCGGCTGGTCCAGGATCACCTTGCCGGGCGCGGTGAAGCGGGCCAGGCAGTCGATGTGGCAGTCGGTGATGTCCTGCCCGGCGAGGCCCGGCACCCAGATCACCTTGTCCTGGCCGAGCGCGGACTTGAGCTCCTGCTCCACCTGGGCCCGGCTCATCCCGGGGTTGCGGTTCGGGTTGACCAGCGAGCTCTCGGTGACCAGCAGGGTGCCCTCCCCGTCGGTCTCCAGCGAGCCGCCCTCGCCGACGAAACCGGCCTTGATCCGCGGCACGTTGTAGCGGTAGAGCAGCTCCTCGGCCGCCACCGCGTCGTTCTGGAACTGCTGGTAGTACGAGGTGCCGGTCTTGCCCCAGCCGTTGAAGTTGGTGTCCACGCCGGCCACGGCGCCGGGGGCGACCACGAAGGTGGGACCGAAGTCGCGGATCCAGAGGTCGTCGTTGCGGATCTCCTCGACGTCGATCCGGTGGTAGGCGCCCGAGCCGCAGTAGTAGCGGGCGTCCGCGGCCTGCTCGGGCCGGGCGAGCACCACGACCGGCTCGTAGCGGGATATCTCGTACGCGACGTTGGCGATGTCCCGCCGGACCACCGCGAGGTCGTAGGACCAGACCGAGCGCAGGGCCGGCCAGGACATGAAGGTCCGCACGTGGCGGCCGTCCTCGGCCGGCATCCGCAGGGTCGCACCGTTGGGGGCGGTGGCGGCCCGGGCCGCTCCGGCACCGGGGAGGGCGAGGCCCAGGGCGGCCAGCGGCGCGGCGGCCGCGCCGAACTTCAGCAGGCTCCGGCGGGAGGTGACAGGGGTGTTCATGAAGACTCCCTAGAGGGTTCGGGAGGTGTGTGGGGTGACACACATCCTGCTCTGGACTGAAAATTCAGTCAAGGCATGAAGCGCACCTGATCGGGGAACGCGGCCCCCTCGGACCGCCTCCGTACCCGTACAGGCCGCTCACCACGGGATTTCTTCGCTGAAAATCTCGTCAGGATTGCTTCTGTGCAGGTAGAGTGAATGCCCGTGTCAGACCGTCGAACAGAGATACTCAGGGCCGCCACGCGGGTCATCAGCCGCCGCGGCGTGCGCGGACTGCGGGTCGCGGAGCTCGCGACCGAGGCCGGCGTCTCCGCCGCGCTCATCTACTACCACTTCACCGACCGGGCGGGGATCCTGCGCGAGACGCTGGAGTTCATCGGCGAGCGCGCCGACCGGTACACCACCGAGCAGGACCCGGAGCTCGCCGGGGACCCGAGGGCCGAGCTGGCCCAGGTCCTGCTGCTGGAGCTCCAGGACACCGTCGAGGTGCGCGAGAACAGCACCGCCTGGGGCGAGTTGAGGGCCAGTGCGGTCTTCGACCAGGACCTGCGCGAGGACCTGGCCCGCGCCACCCACACCTGGGTGCACGAGATCGCCTACCTGCTGGGCCGCGCCGACCCGGCCGGCACCGCCCCCGCGCACGCCTCCTCCGCCGAGCGGCTGACCGCCCTGCTGGAGGGGCTGAGCGTGCGCTGGCTCAGCGGCTCGATCCCGCTGGAGCACGCCCGGATGCTGCTCGCCGAGGCCATCGAGGCCGAACTCCCGCCCTACGGCCAGGAGTTCACCGCCTGATCCGGGCGCGCTCCAGAGCACGCCGCAGCCCCTCCGGACCGTACGGACCGAAGGGGCTGGGGGCTGGTGGCTATCCGGCGTCGGGGGTGCCGGGCTGGTCGTGCGTGGAGCAGTGGATGCCACCGCCGCCGGAGGCGATGTTGTCGATCACCACCGGCACCACCTCCCGGCCCGGGAAGTGGTCCCGGACGATCTGCTGCGCCCGGTCGTCCGCCTTGGCGTCGCCGAACTTCGGCAGGAAGACGGCCTTGTTGGCGATGTAGAAGTTGATGTACGAGGAGACGAAGGCGTCCCCGCGTCCGGTGATCCGGTCCGGGTCGGGCTGCGGAAGGTCGATCACCTTGAGCGGGCGGCCGAGCGCGTCGGTGGCGTCCTTGAGCACCTCGCGGGCCTGGGCCGCCGAACGGGACCAGACGTCGGCGGGCGCACCGGGGAAGGGCTGGTCGAGCAGCACCACGCCCGGCGCGGCGAACCGCACCAGGCAGTCCACGTGCGCGTCGGTGATGTCCTGGCCGCGCACCCCGGCGAACCAGATCACCTTGGTGACGCCCAGCGCCTCCTTGAGCTCGGCCTCGACCTGGTCCCGGCTCTTGCCCTTGTTCCGGTTGTCGTTGACGACCGAGCTCTCGGTGACCATCAGGGTGCCCTGGCCGTCGCTCTCGAAGGAGCCGCCCTCGCCGACCAGCGGCGTGCGGATCCGCTCGATGCCGTACTTGCCGAGCACGGCGGCGGCCAGCGCGGAGTCGTTGCCGTGCTCCTTCTGCTTGTTGCCCCAGCCGTTGAAGTTGAAGTCCACGCCCTTGACGTGGCCGCCCTCCTCGACGAAGACCGGTACGGTGTCCCGCGCCCAGAGGTCGTCGACCGCGAGCGGCACCACCTCGACCTCGTTGCCGCAGGCGTTCTGCGCCGCGTCCAGCTGGCCCGGCCGGGCGAACATCACCACGTGCTCGAAGCCGGCCACAGCCCGGGCCAGCCGCGCGATGTCCGCACGCACGCCCGGGAGTTGGTCGTCCCAGATGCCGGTCGAGGCGGGCCAGGACATGAAGGTGCGGGCGTGGCTCTCCCACTCGGCCCCGAACCGGCGGCCCTCCTTCCTCACCGGCGGGGTCGGCTGGGACGGCGGCCGCTCGGTGGAGGCCGGCGGCTCGGGCCCCTCCTCGTCGAGCACGCCGCAGGCGGTGGCGCCCAGCGTGAGCAGCCCCGCTCCGGCGGCGGCGCGCAGCACCGTGCGGCGGGTGGGCGAGAAGGGCGTGGTGCGGTCTGACACGGAATCACTCCGGCTCTGCTGTGGGGTGGTACGGCACGGCGGCTCGCGGACGGTGGCCGCGGCGGAAGGCCGCGCGCGCCGGTCTTCGGGTGCGGATTCGGCTACGGCAGGGGTTCCTGCATGGTCGAGCAGTGGATGCCGCCGCCTCCGGTCATCAGGCGGTCCACGTCCAGCTGGACCACCTCGCGCCCGGGGAAGCACTCGGCGATGGTCCGCCGGGCGGCCTCGTCCTTGGCGCGGTCGCCGAACTGGGCGGTGATGACGCCCCCGTTGACGACATGGAAGTTCAGGTAGGAGTCGACGAACTTCGAGTCCCGGGACCGGACTTCGTCCGGCCCGTCGATCCGGATCACCCGCAGCCGGCGACCGCGGGCATCGGTGGCCCGGGAGAGGATGTCGAACTGCTCACGGGCGTCCCGCGCCCAGACGTCGTTGCGGTCGGCCGGCGGCAGCTGGACCATGACGACCCCGGGCGCGACGAACCGGGAGGTGACGTCGATGTGGTCGTCGGTGATGTCGCGGCCCTTGATGCCGGGCACCCAGATCATCTTGTCCGCGCCGTAGACGTCGAGCACGGCCTCCTCGACCTCGTCCCGGCTCCAGCCCCGGTTGCGGTTCTTGTTCACCAGGCTGCTCTCGGTGGCCATCACGGTGCCGTCGCCGTCGGTCTCCACCGAGCCGCCCTCGCCCACGAACTCGGCGTAGGAGAACGGGAGTCGGAGGTGATCGGCGATCCCGCGGGCCACCTCGGCGTCGTCCCGGTGGGTCTGCTTGTTCCCCCAGCCGTTGAAGTTGAGGCCGACGGCGTCCAGCCGCCCGTGCCCGTCGCGGCGGAAGACCGGCGCGGTGTCCCGCATCCACAGGTCGTCGGTCGGGATCTCGGCGGTGACGGTGACGGCGGGCCCGCAGAGGGCGCGCGCCTCCTGGACGCTGTACTCGTCCGGCGCGCACATCACCACCGGCTCGAAGCGGGCCACCGTCCGGGCGATCAGCGCGATGTCCTGCTGGACACCGGACAGCTGACGCCCCCAGACGGAGCGGCGGGAGGGCCACGACATCCAGGTACGGGCGTGCGGCACGTCGTCCCGGTCCACCCACCACTGCGGCGGCTCTCCGGCGGGCCGGTGGGCCTGCTGCTCGGGGGCCGCCCCGAACAGGCGGCTGATGAAGGATCGGCTGTCACTCATGGGATCTCCATCTCGAGAATTGCACGGTACCGCCGACCTGTCGGCCCGGCTCCGCGTCTTCACTCTCGCACTGACTGAATTTTCAGTCAAGAAAGCCCCCAAGCAGAAGGCCCCGGGTCGGCTCGCAAGCCGCCCCGGGGCCCTTCGCTCCGACTACGTCCGGTTCAGTGGTGCAGCCGCTCCAGCTCGCTGTCGATCGCCCCGGTCATCAGCTCCCGCGCGTGCTCCAGCGGCAGGCTGCCGCTGAGCCAGCGCACGCTGAGGCCCTCCACCATCGCGGTCAGCCGCTCGGCGGAGGCCGCCAGTGCGGCGGCACCGTTCATCGGCCGCACCCGGCCGACCAGCTCGGCCACCTCCTGGACCCAGCCCAGGGTGGCCCGGGCGAGGTCCTCGCGCAGGTCCGGGTCGAAGACCGCACTGGCGCGCAGCTCGCCCCAGGCCGTGCTGTTCTCCCGCACCTCCGGCGTGTCCTGGAGCTCCAGCAGCAGGGTCTGCTCCAGCTCCCCACGGGGCGTCAGCGGGGGCTCGTCCGCCAGCCGTTCGGTGGTGTACCGGCCGGCCCGGTCGTTGATGAACTCCAGCGTCGCGCGGAGGATCCCCGCCCGGTCCTTGAAGTGGTAGTAGATGAGCGCGGTGGACACGCTCGCCTCGGCGGCGAGCTCCTCCACCCGCAGCCCGCGGACACCGCGCCGGGCGATCACCCGCGCGGCCGCTTCCATGATCGAGGTTCTACGGTCTGCCACAAGCGATCACCCTACCCGCACCGTTTCCGCGCACCGCCGCGCCCGCCCCTTTCCCGGCGCCCGCCACCTCCGCCCCTCCACTGCGGCCCGCCCGATACACCCATACTGACTGATATTCCGGTCAGGGTATAGTCCGAGCCGTCCGAGACCTCCCCCTTGCACACCTGCACCGACCCGCTGGGAGCCCCCATGACCGCTGACCTCTTCGGCAACAAGGCCCCCGGCGCGTTCACACCGCTCGCCCCCGAGGACCCGGCCGAGGTCGGCGGCTACCGGCTCCGGGCCCGCCTCGGCGCGGGCGGCATGGGCCGGGTCTACCTCGCCTACACGCCCGGCGGGCGGCCCGTCGCCCTCAAGGTGATCCGCCCCGAACTCGCCGAGGACCCGCAGTTCCGCCACCGCTTCGCCCAGGAGGTGGCCAGCGCCCGCCTCATCCACGGCCTCTTCACCGCCCAGGTGGTCGACGCCGGCCCCGACGACGCGCTCCCCTGGCTGGCCACCGCCTACGTCCCCGGCCCCTCCCTCCACCAGGTCGTCCACCGCCACGGCCCGCTGCCCGAGCGGACCGGCCTCCTGCTGCTGGCCGGGATCGCCGAGGCCCTCCAGGCCGTCCACGCCGCCGGGGTCGTCCACCGCGACCTCAAGCCCGGCAACGTGCTGCTCGCCGCCGACGGCCCCCGGGTCATCGACTTCGGCATCGCCCGCGCCGCCGACGCCCTCCCCCTCACCAGCACCGGCCTGCGGATCGGCTCCCCCGGCTTCATGGCCCCCGAGCAGGCCCTCGGCCGGACCGCCACCCCGGCCACCGACGTCTTCGCCCTCGGCGCCCTGACCGCCTTCGTCGGCTCCGGCACCCTCCCCTTCGGCTTCGGCCCCGAAGCCGGCTCCCTCTACCGCGCCGTCCACGAGGAACCGGACCTCGACCGCCTCCCGCCCTCCCTCCTCGAACCGGCCCGCCTGTGCCTCGCCAAGGACCCGGCCGACCGGCCCACCACGGCGCAGCTGATCGAGTACGTCCGCAACCACCCCGCGGTCGGGGGTGAACTCCGTTTCACGGACGGGTGGTTGCCCGAATCGGTCAGCTCCGCCCTGGTCGGCCACAGCGAGCTCCCGCCGACCCCGGCCCCGACGGCGCCGACGGCCCTCGCGGCTCCGGCCTCCGCCCTCGCGACGGTGCTGCTCACCCCGGCGACCGCACCCGAGGCCGCCACCCGCCTCGCCGGGCCCCCGCCGACTCCCGGCGCCGGGAAGCGGAAGGGGCGGCGGATCGCCGTGCGGGTGTCGGTCGTCGCAGGTGCGCTGCTGGTCGGTGCCGCAGGGGGCCTCCTGCTACTGGACCCGTACGACTTCGACGACTCCGAGGCCGAGGCGGCCACCCCTCCCCCGTCGTCGTCCTCCGCGACGCCCTCTCCCTCCCCGTCTCCCTCCCCCTCCCCCTCTCCGACGGCGACCCCCTCCCCCGGATACGTACCGGTCCGCACCGACCTGACGCTCAGATCGCCCGACTCCTCCTACGAGTTCGACCTCCGGGCCGGAAAGGTGACCGCACAGGACGTCTCCACCTGGTTCCTCGGCCGCCACGGCGACGACCTCACCCTCCCCGACGGCTCCTCCGCCTACGTCTCCCCCGGCGGCCCCGTCCAACTGGAGGACTGCATCCGCGGGTTGGCCAGCGGTCCGGTCCACGCCGTCGCCCTCGGCACCGTTCAGGACGGCCGCGGCTTCTGCCTCCGCTCCCGCGACGGCGGTGACCTCGCCCTCGTCCGCGTCACCGACTCCGGCCCCGAGGACACCCCTCTGACCGTCACCGTCACCACCTACCGCCGGGCCTCCTGACCACCCGTCAGGGCAGCGGCGTCCGGACGGACCGCCGTCTGCCATCGGTGAACACCACTCCGTACGGGCGGGACGGTCACTACCGTCCCGTCACATGACGGCACTCACCACCCGCGCGGTCGAATACCCGGCCGACGACCTGACGATGATCGGACACCTCGCACTCCCGGCCGGCACCTCGCGCCGACCCGCCGTGCTGATCGGCCCCGAGGGAATGGGGCTCAGCGACGTCGAACGCCGGCGGGCCGACGCCCTGGCCGAACTGGGGTACGTGGCGCTCGCCTTCGACCTGCACGGCGGGCGCTACCTGGACGACCCGGAGGACATGCTGGCCCGCTGCCTGCCGCTGCTCGCCGATCCCGACCGCATGCGGGGAATCGGCCGCGCCGCGCTCGACGTCCTGCGGGCCGAACCGCGGACCGACCCCGACCGGATCGCCGCCATCGGCTACGGCACCGGCGGCGCGGTCGCGCTGGAGCTCGGCCGCGCCGGCGTCGACCTGCGGGCGATCGGGACCGTCAACGCGCTGACCACGGGCCGGCCGGGCGAGGCGGCGCGCATCCGCTGTCCGGTGTGGGCGGGGGTCGGCTCGGAGGACCCGATCATGCCGCCCGCCCAGCGGGAGGCCTTCACCGCGGAGATGCGGGCCGCGGGCGTCGACTGGCGCCTGACGGTCTACGGCGGAGCCCTCCACGCCTTCCACCACCCGACGGTCGACCACCCCACCCCTCCCGGCGTCGGCTACCACCCACGCCACGCAGAGCGGGCCTGGCACGACATCCTCGCCCTGCTCACCGAGTGCCTGCCCACCACGGAATGACCCCACCCGGCCCCTCCCGCCCGGCCACGGCGCGGGTCGGCCCGTGCGGAGCGGTCAGTCCACCAGGCCGTAGCACTCGGGGAACGCGCGCAGGAAGCCGGCCCGGTCGGAATCGTCCTCCACGGTGTGCAGTTCGCCGAGCACCTGGAGGAGCCCCGTCTGCTGATCCTCCGTCATGCGCTCGATGACCGTGCCGATCAACTCCAGCGCCTTGACCGCGTGATCGGGATCCATCTGCTGCGGAGAGGACGTCGCGATGTGCCACGTGAGGTCGACCAGCGCGTCCGTCACGCCATGGGCCAGGGACGGGTAGTGGGACACGACATGCTCGTTTCGGTCGGACGACGCGGGGCGGTTCGCATACTCAATCACGTCGACGAGCAGGCCGCTCCGCGCGTCCGGTCATCTGAAGGGCTTCGGGGAGTACGACGGGCTCCCGAAACCGACCGGCCGAGCACCCGGCCACACCCGACCGTACCCGGCGAGGCGGAACCGGCGAACCGCCCCCTCGCGGGACTAGCATCGCGGCATGACCGGAGACAGCGCGGACCGCCGGTGGTCCGAGTCCATGCCGGAGGCGTACGAGCGGTACCTGGTGCCGGTGGTCTTCCGGCCGTTCGCCGAGGACCTGGCCGCCCGGGCGGCGGCGCTCCGACCCCGGCGGGTGCTCGAACTCGCGGCGGGTACAGGGGTGTTGACCTCCGCTCTGCTGGCCGCCCTGCCCACCGCCGAAGTGACGGCCACCGACCTCAACGAGGCGATGGTCACCTACGGCTCCGCCCGGGCCCCGGGGGCGGTGTGGCAGCAGGCCGACGCGCAGCACCTGCCGTTCCCGGACGGAGCGTTCGATCTGGTGGTCTGTCAGTTCGGCGTGATGTTCTTCCCCGACCGGGTGGCGGCCTACCGGGAGATCCGCCGGGTGCTGGCTTCCGGCGGCCGGGCACTCCTCACCACCTGGGGGCCACTCCCCACCCACGCCTACGGCGCGGCGCTGCAGGCCGGGCTGGAGCGGGCCTTCCCCGGCGACGCACCGCCGTTCCTCCCCACCGTCCCGCACGGCTACGCCGATCCCGCCGCCGTGGCCGCCGATCTGACCGCCGCCGGTCTGACCGTCGAGGAGCAGCGGGAGCTGACGCTGGACGGCCGGGCCGCCTCCACCGCCGACGTCGCGATCGGCTTCCTCACCGGCACGCCCGTCCGCGCGGGCGTGCTGGAACGCGGGGACACGCCGGAGGTCCGGGCCCTCGTGGTCGAGGAGATGACGGCCCGGCTGGGGCCGGGGCCGGTGACGGCCCCGATGACGGCGTACGTCCTCCGCGCCGCGGCCTGAGCGCCGGTCCGCTCCGATCTGCCCCGCCCCGCCGGAGGAACGGCGGCCCGGCCCGGACGCACCGCGCTTGACGTTGACGCTGCGGCAGCTCCTACGGTCGTGACCAGGTCCGGACGGACCGGCCCGACGAGGAGGGGCGATGGACCTGCCGATCGCGGAGGTCGCCCGGATGTCGGGCGTGACCGCCCGGACGCTGCGGCACTACGAGGGGATCGGCCTGCTCCCGCCGGCCCGGATCGCTCGCCGAGCTGATGGCGGCCGGCGTTCCGGTGGCCGACGCGGCCGCGCAGGCGGAAGTCGACGCGCAGTTCCGGTCCCTGACGGAGCTCCACCCGGTCACGGCGGAGGAGTTCCGCGCCATGGGGCGGGCCTGCGTGCGGCAGCCCGAGTGGCGCGCCGCGTACGAGGCGATCGCTCCCGGGCTGGCCGAGTACCAGCAGGCCGCGATCGAGCTCTACGCGGCGGGCCTGCCGGCCTGAGTCACCGTCAGGCCTTCCGGCCCAGCTGCTCCGCCCAGTCCGCCAGGCGCGCGAAGTCGTCCGGCGTCAGGCCGGTCTTCGGGTCCACGTGGTGCAGCAGCGCCGGGCCCGGGTGGTTGGCCCGGACCCAGGCCCGGTCCGCCTCCGTGATCAGGTCGTCGACCCACGCGAACGGACGCCCCCGGGCCCAGGCCACGATCTGCGGCGTCTTCCAGAACACCCCGCCCCCGGGCTCGGGGCGGGGCTCCGCCCAGGCGACGTACGGCAGTTCGGGAAGGCCGAGCAGCGGCGCGACGAACGCGTTCGCCTCCTCCTCCCAGGTCGTCGCCCAGACCAGCTCGAACGGCAGCCCGGCGAGTGCCGCCCCGTGCTCCTCGTTGAGCCAGACCCGCAGCGGTTTCGGCGCCTTGTGGGGCAGCCCGTACTCCCGGAGCCGCCGCCGCTCCATCGCCTCCCACCGAGGCGTCATCAACCGGTGCGTCCCGTACCCCTCGGGCCGCCGGTACGGCTTCGACGCGAAGGGATTCAACGGCCCGTCCACATCCACCATCAACAACGGCCGCACCGGCCCACCCCCACTCGTCGGTGCCCGGACGATACCGACGATCCACCACTGACGACCAGCGACTTCGTGGTCCCGAGCGCTCGTCGAGCGCGTCGGTCAGGGCGACGACCACCGTCGCCGTCCCGGCCACCGGGCACGAACCCCTCCCATGACCTGATGACCTGACAGACGGTCAGGCGTGAGAGGCTGGGCGGCATGGACGGGGCGTCGAACGATGAGTTTTCCCGGAGGTTCCTGGCTGCGATCCAGGTCGGTGATGTCTGCAGCGGGATCGTGGCAGAACTGACTCCACGAGGTGTGTCGGTGATCCTGGACGGCTTCGCTGCACGTCCCTTGGGGTTCGTGGGGCCGCTGGACCGGTCCTGGGTCCGGTCCTCGGGAGCGGCCGTGGAGGTCGGCGACCGGATCACCGCCGAGGTGACCGCCATCGACCTTGCGCAAGGTCGGGTCTGGATGTCCACGGCCGCCACGGAGAACCCCGAACTCTGGGCGTTCCTGAAATCCCTGCGCACCGGAGAAGTCCTGTCGGGCCGGATCGGGTCGATCGAACGGTTCGGAGTGTTCGTCACCCTGGACGACGGCCCGGACCATCCGGTCTTCCCCGGCGTCGGGTTCATCACGATCCCCGAGCTGTCCTGGCGGCACTTCGAGGCGGCTTCGGACGTCGTTCAGGTGGGCCAGCGCGTCAGGTGCGAGTTCCTCCAGTTCGACACGACGAACGGAGAGGCCAGGCTGTCCCTGCGAGCGACGCAGCCCGACCCGTTCCAGGCTTTCGCCGAGACCACCGCAGTGGGGCAGTCGCTGCAGGGACGAGTTACCAAGCTGGTTCCGTTCGGAGCGTTCGTGCAGGTCACCAACGACATCGAGGGCCTGGTCCATCTGCGGGAACTCACCTGGACGCCTGTCGAGGCTCCAGAGATGGTCGTCCAAGTCGGCGACGACATCACGGTCGTCGTCACTGAGATCGATCGAGAACGACGCAGGCTGTCCCTCTCCCGACGGCACGCCTCTCCGGCTCGCGACTGACCTCTCGCGCGCTCGCCTCAGCCGGGTCCGCATGACATGACCCGTCTCATCGAAGATTGACTGGCGCGGGATTGTCGCAGTGCCCGCCCAGCGCTACACGGTGCGAAGAACAGGGTCGATCTCGGCCAGGATTTCGTTCAGCTGACGAGCCCCCAGAACCACGCGGTCGTCAGCGTCCCGAAACATCTCCTCGCACAGCCGCATCGCGTTGTCCCGGTCCTCGGAGAAGGTGCTGAACACATCGAGGATCGCGGTATGGATCCAATCGCTCTGATTCGAGTCGGCGACGGCCAGTGCGGAGGCGACTACCGCCAACCCGATCCTGTCCTTTCGCCGGAGCACCGCTTCCGCGGTCACCCGGGTGACGAAGGTGTCACCCGGGTCGAGCACGAGCGCCAGCAGTGGCCCGCAGGCCTCCCGCATCTCGGCGAAGCCTGCCAGGGCGCGCCCGGCATCCGCCCGGTCGCGGTAGTCGTGGCTTCGCGAGAGCTCGCGGAGCGCCTCAACAGCCTCATGCCGCCGATCTCTGTCCACTGCTACCCGTCCCTCCCGCGTCTTCCGCTCAAGCCCAGGCACAGGAGCCGCCCCAGACACCTCACGGTGCCAAGCAGTCAGGTGGACTGTGCTGATCATGGCTCGGTGTTCGATTCCTCGGCAAGTCCCAGTGAACCGCCCCGTGTTCGGTGGAGACTCGATTTCGTGTAAGGATTCGAGTCATGGCACGTCCCTCCTCCTACCCGCCTGAGCTGCACCGTCGTGCGGTACGCATGGTCGCCGAGGTCCTCGACGACTACCCGAACGAGTCGGCCGCGCTGCGGGGCGTCGCGGAGAAACTCGGTATCGGCTCGGCCGAGACGCTGCGCAACTGGGTCCGGCGGGACCAGGTCGACTCCGGGCAGCGCCCGGGAACGACGACGGAGGAGTCCGCGCAGATCAAGGCGATGAAGAAGGAGATCGCCGAGCTCAAGCGCGCGAACGAGATCCTCAAGGCCGCGGCGAGTTTCTTCGCGGCCGAGCTCGACCGGCCACATCTGCGCTCGTAACGTTCATCGACGGGCACCGGGGCCGCTTCGGCGGTGTCGAGCCGATCTGCCGCGTACTTTCCGAGCACGGCTGCAGCATCGCCCCCTCCACCTACTACGCCTTCAACAACCGTGCCGAGTCCGCCCGTTCGGTCCGCGACACGGAGCTGAAGGAACTGATCGCCGCAGCCTACGAGGACAACTTCCGGGTCTACGGGGCCCGCAAGATCTGGCACGAGCTGAACCGCCGCGGCCACGCGGTGGCCCGGTGCACCATCGAGCGGCTGATGCGAGAGCTCGGCATCACCGGAGCCGTCCGCGGCAAGCAGCTGGCCACCACGGTCCCAGACCCGTCCGCCACGCGGGCACCGGACCTGGTCGACCGCGACTTCGTCGCGCCGGCGCCGAACCGGTGCTGGGTCGCGGACTTCACACACGTGGCCGCGTTCGCCGGCGTCGTCTACGTCGCGTTCGTCGTGGACACCTTCTCCCGCCGCAGTGTCGGTTGGGCCGCCGCGACCACGAAGCAGACCAGGCTCGTCCTGGACGCCCTGGAGATGGCCCTGTGGCAGCGTGACCGCGACGGATACCCGCCCAGACGGGGCGAGTTGATACATCACAGCGACGCGGGCAGTCAGTACACGTCTTTCCGCCTGGCCGAGCACCTCGACGCAGCCGGCATCGCCGCCTCCATCGGATCCGTCGGCGACGCCTACGACAACGCCCTCATGGAGAGCACGATCGGGCTGTTCAAGACCGAGCTGATCAAACCCCGGCGACCCTGGCGGACCATCTCGCAAGTCGAGCTCGCCACCGCCGAGCGGGTCGATTGGTACAACCACCGCCGACTTCACGGTGAGATAGGCCACGTCCCGCCCGTCGAGTACGAGAACACCTACCACCTCACAACCGCAAAACCACAGGCCACAACCACAGGCTGAGGTCTCCACCGAAAGCGGGGCGGTTCACGATTCCTGTCGAATCTTCGGCGAGCGCGGCCACATCTTTGCTGGTCAGAGCATGCCTACTTCCCCTGCGATGCTGCTTCTTCGAGACAGGGCTGCCTTGCAGTAAACGAAGTGGCTTCCTGTCGCGTTAGAAGAGTGACGGATGTCTTAGTCCCATGTCTGTCGTCAGGTCCGGCTGCTGATGTCTCGAGGCGACGAGCCGTCAGCGGCCAGACCTCCAACTCAAGATCACCATCGCATAGCAGGCGAGGCTCAGGCCCGTCTGCTCGTCGTGGTTTCTTTCATCCGAAAGGGTGGACGCGTCGCGTTCGCCTGAAATCCGGCGCGCCGTCCTACCAGTCTCGTCATGTCTCTCTGGTGCCATCCCCTCGCCTGGGGTCCAGGGAGCAACAAGATCAACTGAAGACAAGACAAATGGGACAACAAAGATGATCAAGCTCTTCCGGAAGCTGGGGAGGACGGCGCGCTACGTGCTGCTCGTCGTCACGTTCTTCGGGTGCTTCCTGGCCCGGGGCTACCGCCCCGACTGGGCCCCGGTCGCGCAGAGGGCCGAGCTGGCGGTCTTCACCGCCGCGGCGGTCGACGTCCTCTGGATGCTCCAGCAGTGGGTGCGGCGGCGGTGCGTGGCCATTCGGCAGCGCTGGAAGGCGTTCCAGCGGCTGACCGACGAGGCTCCGCAGGTTGAGGCGGGGGCGTCAGACGCTCCGCTCGAAACGGTTAGCGTTGCAGATGTCGGCAGCTCGGTCTGACGGCACGTTGCACGATGAGGTCGGCGGGGGTGAAGACACCTCCCCGGCCTCGTCGCCGTGCTTCGAGGCGTTTGCCCAGAGCGCGTGGCCGGCCCTTGTGCGCGCCGCACGACGATATGTGCCTGATCACACCGCTGACGACATCGCGCAGACCGCGCTTGAGTCGATCTTCAAGCAGTGGGGCCGGGTGGCCAGGATGGACCACCCAGTGGGTTACGCGGTGACGGTGGCGCGGAGCCGAGCAATCGATCACCTGCGGCGGCAGCGAGAGGTCCCGGTCTCCAGCGAGGAACTCACCCCCCTCGTTGATGAAGGGCTTCTGCGAGCAGCGCCGAGCGGTGACGTTGACCTGCTGGAGCTGGTGCTATCCGTAGCAGAGCAAGTGCCTGGGCGGACAGGTCAGGTCCTTCATCTGAGTCTCTTCGGTTACGCACCCCAGGAGATCGCCGGGCTGCTGGGAGTTGCGCCGAGCACGGTCCGGGTGCTGCTGCATCGTGCCCGTCAGTACCTCATGGCCTCCGAGGAGGTTCGAAGTCTGATCCGGTCGAACCATCGATCATGAGGGCCTCAGTGTCGACGACAGCAACACGGCTGTTGCGCGACTGGTGATAGGTCCACTGCGTTGGCCTGCGAAAAATCAACACCAGGTGGGAACGCCCTCTGAGGCCTGCTGGCGGAAGAACGGACAGCATGGACAGCGACGCGCAGCGGCCACCGCTCCTCGTGGTGGACGGCGCGAACGTGGTGGGCTCGGTGCCGGACGGCTGGTGGCGCGACCGGCGGGGTGCGGCGGAGCGGCTGCGCGACGCGCTGGTGCCGGTCGCGGAGGACGGGTTGGCGCTCGCCGCTGATCGCACTCCGGGGCGGTGGCACGGTGGCCCGCTTGAGGTGGTCCTGGTGGTGGAGGGAGCCGCTCGCGGGGTGTCCGGGGTTCCTCGGGTACGGGTGGTGGCAGCGTCGGGGAGCGGTGACGACTGCATCGTCGAGTTGGTCGGCGCGGCCCGTTCCGCGGATCCGGACCGCGCCTGCCTGGTCGTCACCGCCGACCGCGAACTCCGCACTCGGGTAGCCGCCTTGGGCGCCGACGTGACCGGCCCGCGCACCGTCCGCCCCGCCTGAACGGCCCGCGCGAACCGGCCGTCGCAACGAGGAGCAGCCTGGGCATCCCTCAGAGCCCGGAATCCTCTCCCGAGCAGACGCAGAGCCCGTCCACGGCACGCTCGGCAGCGGTGTGCAGCTGCCGGACCTCGCTCCGGGGGAGGCGGGCGACCACGATGTCGATCCGATCGGGATCGGTGGGAGTCCTCGCACTCACCTCGAGCTCGGCCTGCTCGGCCGCCGCCGCTCGGACCAGGACCGAGAAGACGCAAGCGTCCTTCTCCATGGCGTAGGCGTCGGCCCACAGCTCGACCAACGCGCCGCTCCGCAACGTCACGTGCCAAGCGGAGGGAACTCCAGCAGCGAACTCCATGGCCGCGAGCCTAGCCGTTGCCGGGACAGTCGGTTGTTGCCGTGGGTGAATGGGGGTCTTCTCGGGGGCCACCGACACGCCCCGGGGGCGACGGCACTTGAGTCTCCAGTGGGGGGAGACGGGAGGGTACGGGCATGGACGGCGACGCGCTCTTCACGATCGGGGACCTGGCTCGGCGGACCGGGCTGACGGTCAAGACCATCAGGTTCTACTCGGACGAGGGGATCGTGCCGCCGACGGACCGTAGTCCGTCCGGCTACCGGCTGTACGACGTCGGTGCGCTGGCCCGTCTGGACCTGGTGCGCACACTGCGCGACCTCGGGGTCGAACTCGCCGTGATCCGGCGGGTGTTGGACCGGGAGGTGTCGGTGTCCGAGGTGGCGGCGGCGCACGCGGACGCGCTGGAGGTGCAGATCCGCACGCTCCGACTGCGGCGCGCGGTGCTGCGCGCGGTGGCCGAACGAGGCTCCACCACCGAGGAGATGACCCTGATGCACCGACTGGCGAAACTGACCGACGAGGAACGCGGGCACCTCGTCGCCGAGTTCATCGACGACACCTTCGGCCGCTACGACGCCAACCCGGAGCTCGTCGCGATGATGCGCGCGGCCGCGCCGGTGCTGCCGGAGGACCCCGAGCCCGCACAGGTCGAGGCCTGGGTGGAGCTCGCCGAGCTGACCCGGGATCCGGACTTCCGGGCGGCGGTGCGCCGGATGGCGCGGTACCAGGCCGACGAGCGCGAGCGGGGCGACGACACGGGGCTGCACCACGAGCTCACCGAGGCGGTGCGCGAGGGGGTCGGCCGGGCGTTGGAGGCCGGCACGGCGCCGGGGTCGGCAGCGGCGGCCGAGGTGCTGGCCGGGCTGACGGCCCGTTACGCCGAGACCTTCGGAAGGGCCGACGACGCGGAGCTGCGCGGCTGGCTGCTGAACAGGCTGGAGGTCGCGGGCGATCCGCGGGCGGAGCGGTACTGGCACCTGCTGGCGACGGTCAACGGCTGGCCCGTCCCGGAGGGGCTGGGCCCGGTGTTCGCCTGGTTCGGCGAGGCGCTCCGCGCGCACTCCGGGCGGTAGCACGCGCCCGCGCGGCGGTGAGCGGGCGGGCCCGGTCGGCCCTCGCCCATGTCGACGAAGGCCGACTCGTGGCTGATCTCGGTCCGCTCACCGCCCGGCGACCGCGGTGGTCGGGGCCGGCGCCCGTCGGAGCGTCAGAGCGGCCGGGACCGGGGCCGCTCGGGGGTGGCCAGGGCGGCGCCGAGGACCATGCCGACGGCGATGCTGATGACGATGGTCACCAGCTTGAGCAGGTCCTGGAACCCCTCGATCACGTAGCCGCCGGCGAGGGTGGTGAGGCCGCGCATGCCGAGCGAGCCGACGGTGAGGGTGAAGAAGCCCGGGAGCAGCAGGACGAGCCGGGGCGGGTGCCGCGGTGCGCGGGCGAGGGCGGTGGCCACCGCCGCGAGGACGGTGGCGGCGACGAACGTCCCGCCGACCTCGCCGATGAGTTTCGTGCCGAGCGACTGCACGCCGACGGTGAGGTAGACCAGGAGCAGCAGTGGGCCCAGGAGCCGGAGCGGGATCGCGAAGGCGAGGACGGTCCCGACGGTGAAGACGATCCAACTGAGGAACAGTGACCAGCGCGGCAGGTCGGAGGTGGCCGCCTGGTCGAACAGGGCCCGGGTGGAGGTTCCGGTGACGAGGACACCGATCAGCACGCCGACGTACAACTGCAGGAGCAGGAAGGCGGAGTAGACCAGGCGGACGGCACCGGTGGTGATGTGGCCGGCGGCGAGCTCGGCCGAGGCCGCGCTCAGGTAGTCACCGGGGACGAAGAAGAACAGCGCCGGGAGCATCAGCAGGACGGGGCCGCCGCGCGCCGCGTCGTCGGCGAACAGTTCGAGGGTGAGCACGGAGACCGCGACCGCGACCACCAGCGGTAGGACCTTGGTGAGGCGTGGCCTCCGGTCGGCCGCGACGGCGAGGACGGCGACGAGCGTGCTGAGGGCGGCGGTCGTGCCGATCTCGTACCAGGTCGGCTGCATCAGCGGGGCGAAGCCGACCGAGAACAGCACGATGCCGAGGAGCTTCAGCCACCAGGGGTACGGCGCCGGGGAGGTCCGGATCCGCTCCAGTCGCCGCTCCGCCTCCGCCAGGTCGGTACGGCCCTCGGCGAGGTCGGTGAGGAGCGGCTTGAGCGCGGTGAGCCGGTCGAGGCGGAAGACCTCGGGGACCCCGCGGACGGTGACGGTCCTGGACCTCCCGCGGACCGTGACCGTGAGCGTCGCCCCGTCCGGCACCAGGAGCACATCGGTCTCGGCCCCCAGCACCTCGGCCGCAGCCCGCACGTGATGCTCGATCAGTTCGGCGCCTTCGCCGCTGGTGTCGAGCATCAGCCCGGTCAACCGGCGCAGGAAGTCGGTGACCCGGTCGAGGCCGGCGTCGTCTGGTCGGTCCACTGCCTCACGTCCCGGTCCGGCCACAGCCGCCGCGGCCCATGCCGCGAACGTAACACCGCGCTCGCCCCACCGCCCCGCACGAACACACCGCCGATCGGCTGACGGTCCGTCGGGACCCCCTTGCGCCGGGTACCCCCCAGGGGTATAAATATCTCCACAAGGAGATACCCCCCATGGGTATCTGACGGACCATCAAGAGGAGACCGCCATGTCCTGCTGCTCCCCCGCCGGCACCTGCTCGACCGACTCGACCACCCTCACCATCGAGCCCCCCGTCGCCGCCGACCGCGTCACCACCGTCTACGCCGTCGCCGGGATGACCTGCGGCCACTGCGAGAAGTCGGTCGGCGCCGCCGTCTCCGCCCTCCCGGGCGTCACCTCCGTCTCCGTCGACGTCGCGGCCGGCCTGGTCACCGTCGCTTCGGAGGGCGAGCCCGAGGACGCGGCCGTGCGCGCCGCCGTCGACGAGGCCGGTTACGAACTCACCGGCCGCGCCTGAGGGTTCACCCCCTCGTCCACGAGCCTTCACGACCCAGCGAGGAGCACCCATGAGCACGCAGGCACCCGCCTCCCACGAGGTGGAACTCGAGATCGGTGGCATGACCTGTGCGTCGTGCGCCGCCCGGGTCGAGAAGAAGCTCAACCGGATGGACGGCGTCGAAGCGATCGTCAACTACGCCACCGAGAAGGCGAAGGTCTCCTTCGCCGCCGACTCGGTGGAGGTCGCCGACCTGATCGCCACCGTCGAGGCGACCGGCTACACCGCGGCCGTCCCCCGGCCGGCGGACGCCGAGCCGGAGGCAGGGGCGGGGGCGGGGGCGACCGGTGAGCCCGACCCACTGACCCCGCTGCGGCAGCGGCTGGTCACCTCCGTGGTGCTCAGCCTGCCGGTGATCGCGATGGCGATGATCCCGGCGCTGCAGTTCGACAACTGGCAGTGGCTCTCCCTCACCCTGACCGCGCCGGTGGTGACCTACGCGGCCTGGCCGTTCCACCGGGCCGCCTGGACCAACGCCAAGCACGGCGCCGCGACCATGGACACCCTGGTCTCGCTCGGCACCGGCGCCGCGTTCCTCTGGTCGCTGTGGGCGCTGTTCTTCGGGCACGCGGGGATGCCCGGGATGCGGCACGGCTTCGAGCTCACCATCGCCCGCTCCGACGGTGCGTCGAACATCTACCTGGAGGCGGCGGCCGGCGTCACCGCCTTCATCCTGGCCGGGCGCTACTTCGAGGCGAAGTCGAAGCGGACGGCCGGTGCGGCCCTGAAGGCCCTGCTGCAGCTCGGGGCCAAGGACGTCACCGTCCTGCGCGACGGCGCCGAGGTCCGGGTGCCGACCGCCCAACTGGCCGTCGGTGACCTGTTCGTGGTGCGGCCCGGCGAGAAGATCGCCACCGACGGGGTGGTCGAGCAGGGCTCCTCCGCGGTGGACGCCTCGATGCTCACCGGCGAGTCCGTGCCCGTGGAGGTCGGCGCCGGCGACGCCGTCACCGGAGCCACCGTCAACGCCGGCGGCCGCCTGGTGGTCCGCGCCACCCGGGTCGGCGCCGACACCCAGCTCGCCCGGATGGCCAAGCTGGTGGAGGACGCGCAGAACGGCAAGGCCGCCGCCCAACGCCTGGCCGACCGCATCTCCGGGGTCTTCGTCCCCGTCGTGATCACCCTGGCCCTGGCCACCCTGGTCTTCTGGCTCGCCACCGGCGAGGGCTGGACGGCCGCCTTCACGGCCGCCGTGGCGGTACTGATCATTGCCTGCCCCTGCGCGCTCGGCCTGGCCACCCCGACCGCCCTGATGGTCGGCACCGGCCGCGGCGCCCAGCTCGGCATCCTCATCAAGGGACCCGAGGTCCTGGAGACCACCCGCAAGGTCGACACCATCGTGCTGGACAAGACCGGCACCGTGACCACCGGCAAGATGACCCTGCTCGCCGTCCA
>NZ_JBSGEL010000050.1:0-58970 GCF_053602875.1 Kitasatospora sp. NPDC004289
TGAGGCTCAGCTTCGCGATGGGCGGGCGCTCGCACCTGGTGTCGGTCGGGGTGCTGCGGGACTGAGCGGTCGGGGTGCCGCGGGCGGCGTCGGCGGCCGCGGCATCGGCGGCACCTCCGGCACCGGCCTCGGTGCGGGCGGCGTCGGTGCGTCCGGCGCGGCCGGCGCGGCCGGAACGTCCGCGCGCGGCATGGCCGGTGGCGGCATGCCCGGCATGCCCGGGATGGGGGCCGGGCACGGTGGTTCCGGCGCGGGCAAGTCCGGCTCGCGATTCGTCCGACCGACCCGCTTCGGCGTGGAGGAGGACGAGGAGGAGCCGGTGGCGCTGCGCGATGCCGGGATCCTCGGCCAGGCCGTCCACCACGACCCGCAGGACCGGCACTGGCAGCGGATGCGGCAGCGCTGGGTCGAGGAGTCGGGCATGGCCCCGGCCCCCGAGCCCGTGCACACCGCCGTGGCGAGCGTCGGGCAGGAGGTTCCGGCGGCGGGTGGCGACTTCATGAGCCAGCTGAGCGCCGCCGTGCTGGGGCCGGAGGCTGCGGCCACGCTCAACGCGACGTCGGAGTCGGGCGGTTCGAGCTCGGGTTCGGGCTCGGCCTCGGCCTCGGGCGGCGAGACCACGGCCACGCCCGCAGCCGGCGCCACGGGTTCCTCCGACGACGCGTACCTGGAGCGTGCCCGGTCGGTGGCCGAGCGGCGCGGTCGCACCGACGAGGACGCGCCCACCCTCGAACCGGCGGCAGCAGCGGCGCCCGCCGCTCCGGCTGACGGTCCGCCACCGCTCCGCGAGGAGGGCGGCTTCCAGGTGCCGACGCCGTTCATGCGGGCGGCACTCGCCCGGCTCGCCACCTCGGGGGGCTTCCCCGAGGGCAGCGGTGAGACACCCGCCGCCCCGGCCGGCGCGTCCGGCGCGGCCACCGGCCAGGGACGCTGAGGAGCGATATGGAAGAACAGGAACTGAGGCGCACCGAGGCGGTGGCGGCCACCGAACCGGTGGCCGCCCGGGTCGCGGCGGATGCCGTCCAGCCCGCCGAGCCCCTCCAGGCGCGGCTCCAGCCGATGCAGATGGCCGAACCCGTGCAGGCCACCGCCCGGTTGGAACCCATGCAGATGGCCGAGCCCGTGCAGGCCACCGCCCGGTTGGAACCCATGCAGATGGCCGAGCCCGTGCAGGCCACCGCCCGGTTGGAACCCATGCAGATGGCCGAACCGGTGCAGACCACTGCCCGGTTGGAACCCATGCAGATGGCCGAGCCCACCCGGGTCACCGAGCCCCTGCGGGCCACGGACCGGTTGACGCCGCTGGAGCCGACGCACGCCACGGACCGGCTGGCACCGCTGGAGCCGATGCAGGCGGCCGAGCCCCTGCGGGCCCGGGTCGCCGCCCAGCCTGCCGAGCAGGTCAAGCGGGTGGCACAGTCCGCCGCTCCGTCCGGCGGGCCCGATGCCGGGCAGGGTTTCAACGTCGACCCCGAGAAGTACCGCGCGGCGGCGGGCCCGGTGCTTTCGGCATCGGACCAACTCACCGAGCTGACCCGAGGGTTGACCGCCTACATGTCGGGGATGAGCGCCCGCGCCCCGTGGGGCAACGACGACTCGGGCGAGAAGTTCGCCAACGGCGAGAAGGGCTACCTCACCTACAGCGGCAAGGTGTTGACCGGGTTGGGCAACCTGCCCGCCGCCCTCAAGTACATCGCGGACGGCCTCAAGGTGATGGCCGAGAGCTACGACAACGCCGAGGAGGGCCTGAAGACCGGCCTCACCTCGATGGAGGCCGAGCTGCCCGAGACCGCCCTGTTCCACCCCGACCTCGCCATGCGGGACATCGCCAAGGGACGTCCCCACCACACCGGAAGGCCCTGATAGAACATGGCGGTTGAGCTGCCCGAACCCCTTCAGTGGGTCCTTCTCCTGCTGGCCGGCACCCGCTGGCCGGAAGGCGAGGAGGACTTGATGCGCGAGATGGCCGACCGTTGGCGCGAAGCCGGGAAGACCCTGGCGGACGTCGGCACGTCGGTGGACTCGACCATCAAGCGGGCGCTCGACGGCCAACAGGGCAAGGCGGCCGAGGGGCTGTCCACGCACTGGGCCAAGTTCTCGGTGGGCAAGGGCACGGAGGAGGATCCCGGGTTCTTCCCCAGCATGGTCAAGTCCTGCGAGGGCATGGCCGAGATGCTGGACAACATGGCCAACTCGACCGAGTCAGCCAAGATCCAGATCGTCGCCCAACTGGGCATCCTGGCCTTCGAGATCGCGACCGCCGAGGCCTCCGCCCCGTTCACCGCCGGGGCCTCGCTGGCCACCATCCCGGCGGCGGTCGCGGTCAGCCGCGTCGTGGTCCAGCAGATCCTCAAGAAGCTGCTCAAGGAGGCCCTGGAGTTCGCGGCCAAGGAGGCCGCCCAGGAAGTCGCCATCAACCTGCTCGCGCAGACCATCCAGATCGCCGAGGGCAACCGCAAGGGCCTGGACACCAAGGAGCTCGGCCAGAGCGCCATCGGTGGCGCGGTCGGCGGTGCCGCCGGTGGCATGATCGGCAAGGGCATCGGCGCGGGCGCCGGCAAGGCCGGGTTCGGCAACGCGGCGAACAGCGTCGGCGGCAAGATGGCCAGCGGCGCGGTCTCCGGCGTCGGCGGGGACGTCGCGGCCCAACTCGCCACCACCGGGACGGTGGACGGCGGCAGCCTGCTCGGCTCCGGCCTGAGCGGCGGCTCCAACGTCGGTCTCCAGCACGGGGCTTCGGCACTCAAGGGCAAGTTCGGCGGCGGCGACATCCCGAACGTCCCGACCGGCGGCACCCTGCCCGGTGCCGACGCCCCGCCGACCTTCGGCGGACGGCCCGGCGGCGGTTCCTCCTCGTCCGGTTCGGCCGGCACGCACGGCAGCGCGGACGGGACCGGCTCGACCGGCGGCGCCGAGGCGTACCGCGGCCCGAGCGGCGCCGCCACGGACACCGGCGGCACCGCGGGCTCGTCCACCGGCGGCGGCCGCACCCTCTCGCCGTTCGGCTCGGACCGGGGTGGTTCCGGCTCCCACGACACCAACACACCCACCAGCACAGGTGGTTCGGCCTCGGTCGGCTCCCACTCCGGTGGTGCGGGCGCCGCCTCGCGCGGTGGTGACTCCACCCCCTCCGGCGGTACGCCCTCCGGTCCGTCCAACCACAGCCCCACCCCCGACAACGGCGGCGCCACGCGACCGCAGTCCGCCACCGCGCACACCGACGCACCGGCCCCGACCCCGCCCCGCGCCGACACCTCGGCGGCCACGGCTCACCCGGACCCGACGCCCCGTCAGGCCGAGCCGGCCCCCCGGGCCGCCGACCCCGCCCCACAGCACACCCCCGCGCCCGACCGCGCGCCGCAGGGCGAGGCCTCGCCGACTCCGCGTCAGGCCGACGCGCCCGCGGCGACGGTCCGTCCCGAGCCCGAGGCCACCTCCGCCCGCCCGGAGCCGACCTTCCGCCCGCCGGTCGACCACACGCCGGTCGCCGAAACCGTCCGCCCGCAGCAGGACACCCCTCCGGCGGCCCGTCCGGAGAACTCCGTCCCGCACCAGGCCCCGCCCGCCGAGCACACCCAGGAGACCCCGGTCAGCCGGCCCCGGCCGACCGAGACCCCGATCGAGACCCCGGCCGCCGTCCGGCCCGAGCCGACCGTGCCGCACCAGCAGGCAGACCCTTCCGACCCGGTCCGTCAGCAGCCCGCAACGCACGAGGCCCCGCCGTCCCGCCCCGAGGCCGAGGCCCGCCCCACCCCCGTCCGGGCCGACTCCGAGCCGAACACCGTGCCGCAGGCGCAGCCGCGCCCGGAGTCCGACCCGACGCCGCGTCAGCAGCAGCCCCAGGCCCAGGCCGACCCGCAGCCGCAGCCGCAGCCGCACACCACGGCCCCGGAGCCGACGCCCCGCCCGCAGCAGGACCCCCAGCCCCGGCCGGAGGCCCAGCCGCACGCCGCCGAGACTCCGGACCCGACGCCGCGTCAGCAGCAGGCCCAGCCCCAGCCGGAGGCCCAGCCGCAGCCGCACGCCCAGCCCCGCCCGGAGCCGGTCGCGTCCCCCGCGCCCGTGGCTCCCGCGCGCGGCGACGCCACCCCGGACGGCACCGCTCCGCACACCCCCTTGCCCGAGGGCACCCGCATCGCGGGCGGCCCGATCACCGCCCCGCGCCCGTCGGCGACGCCCACCGCGGACCGTTCGGACACCTTCCTGCCGCCGTCCACCGACCCGGCCGCCCCACAGCAGCAGCCCCCCGCCCAGGTCCCGCCGGCGTCCCATGTCTCCCCGCCGCCCCCGGCCGCCGGCACGCCCACGCCCGCGCCCGCGCCCGCGCCCACACCCAACCGTGGCGGCCTCGGCCCGGTGGGCCGACCGTCCGGCCCGGGCCGGGACACCGCACCCCGCACCGACCGTCCGCAGGACCAACGCCCCACCGACGGGCCCCGGTTCACCCCCCGCCCCGCCACCGACACGACGCCGACCCCCGCCCCCGAGCCGCGCGGCACCAAGCGCGGCCGCGAGGACGACGCCCTGCCCCAGGGCCGTCCCGAGGGGCCGAAGCGGCAGCGCACGCCCGCGTACGAGAACACCGCCGGCCCGCTCCGCGACCGCGGCTACGAGCCGGCCACCCGGGAGCAGTACCAGGCCCTCGCGGACCACCTGAACCAGCACGGCTCCACCCCACACCCGGACCTGACCCCCGAGCTGCTCGATCACGTCAACCCGCACACCGCCACCATGGACGGCGGCGACCTCTTCAGCTGCCTGGAGGCGGTCGAGGCGCTCCGCGACACCCACTACGGCAACCCGCGCCCCTCCGGCCTGCCGCACGCCTCCGTCCCGGAGAACAACTCCGCCTGGACGCTGACCAAGCGTCACGGCACCCCCGTGCCGCTCGGCACCGGGCAGCACGGCGTGGACACGGTGATCGACCAGGTCCGCAAGGCCGGGCCCGGCAGCTTCTCCACCGTCCTGTTCTCCGACGGCCCCGGCACCACCGGCCACGTGGTGGCGCTGGTTCACGGCGCGGACGGCACGCTGCGCTGGGCCGACCCGAGCACCGGCGAGGTCCGCGAGGCCCGGCCGGGCTCCCTGCCCGGGGACTGGGCCGGCGGCGACAAGCACGTCTGGGCCGCCACCTCGGACACCGACGGCGACTCGGTCACCCCGCGCGCCGACCCCTCGGTCTTCGACGGCGACGCGCCGAGCTTCGGCGTGCTCGCCGTCACCATCGACGGCAGCACGCTCAACCAGGCGGACCGCGCCGTGGTGGTCAAGCTCGCCGAGGCCATCGACGCCCAGGTGGAGAAGGCCGCCGCAGTGGCCCTGGCCAACCCCGATTCGGTGCCCAACCTCGACGGCCACACCGAGCGTTGGACCGACAGCTACACCAAGTGGGCGGACCCCGCGACCTCGACCGAGGACCGCCAGCGGATCGAGAAGCTGCTGCCCCGGCAGTTCGGCTACGCGGTCGAGTCGATGGTCACTCAGATGATCAAGGACGACGTCAAGCTGGACGCCGGCTACACCATCGAGACCCAGGTGACGCACGGCTCGACCCGCCCCGACCTGGTGATCGTCAAGACCGAGGGTGGCGTCAAGCAGGAGCTCGGCTGGCTGGACATCACCGCCGACAAGTCCAAGGGCCACATCAACGACAAGCAGAGCGGACTCTGGCAGAGCCGCCCGTACGTGGCCGAGGTGCTCTACCCGTCTCTGGAAACCGGTCAGTTGGCCCACGGTGGCACGCCCGATCAGCAGGCCTTCGTCCAGGCCCTGGTCGAGAGCCGGAAGGCCGAACAGCAGCAGTTCGCGCAGAAGTTGGACGACTTCAAGGACAAGGTCCCCGCCCCCGTCGACGGCGCGAAGGACAAGAAGCGCGCCGACATCGAGAAGCAGCTCGGCGACCTCCTCGGCCGTCCCAAGAAGCTGACCCCGACCGAGGCCCGGAACGTGCTCAAGGCCCTGGCCGAGCACTACGAGGACTCCAGCTACAACCCGACCCAGTACGGCTACAAGAGCAGCGACCACACCTCCTTCGTGGACGGTCGTCGCCTCCTCGGCGAACACTTCAACCCGCCGCCGACGCCCGATCCCGCCCAGCCCACGGCCGGCCCGTCCGGCACCAGCCGGACCGACGGCACCACCACCGACACCGACACCTCGGGCAACGACCGCTCCGAGAGCCAGGGCTCGGAGGACCGGATGCGGACCACGCCGGACCCGGAACCCGCACCCGTGAAGGCCGACAGCCAGAAGTCCGACGACAGCATGCGGGACGCCTCCCCGCCGCCCGCCGCCACCTCCCGCGGGCTCGACTCCCCCGCCCCGGAGGGCTCGCGCTCCGCCGCGCCCCGGGACGACTACGCCGTCACCCGCCCCGCCGACGTCGCCGGCCTGACCCGCGACCTGCCCCAACTCCCGCCCCGGGACCGGGAGGCGGCGATCGCCGCGCTCCCCGCCTCGGACCGGCGCGGCCTCGCCCAGGACCCGGCCTTCGTCTCGGCGCTGCGCGACACCCTGCCGCCCGGCGACTTCGCGAGGACCGCCGCGCAGCTGATGGTGGACGTGGACGGCGGCGCCGACCGGCCCGCCTCCGCGCGTGCCGAGGCGACCGCGCAGCTCACCCGGATGCTCCAGGATCCGGACACCGCTGCCCGGCTCCTCACCGAGGGCAGCCGGATCGTCGTGGTGCCCAAGGACACCGCGATGACCGACCTGGCCCCGTTCGCCGACCTCGGCGGCCGGACGGCCGACAGCGAGGCGGGCGGCGGCCGCGGCTGGGACGACGTCCGCGGCTCCGGCGGCAAGTGGGCCGCCGTCACCGAGGAGAACCTGCTCGGCGAGCGCACCTCCGTCGGCCCGGACCAGCACTACGCCGACGGCTACTCCACCACCACCCACGAACTCGCCCACACCATCCACAAGTTCGGCATCACCGACGCGGACCGGCAGCTGATCCGCGACACCTTCGACAGCAAGCTGGACAACGAGGCGATCCCCCGTCTGTTCGGTGAGGACGGCCCCTCCCCGTGGTCCGACGGCCCGCGCCGCGGCACCGACGGCCGCGAGGCGGAGAACTACGCCGCCCGCGACGAGTACGAGTACTTCGCCCAGGTCAGCAACGCCTACCTCGGCACCAACCACGGCACCGACCCGTACACCGGCCAGCCGCGCAACAACGGCGCGGACTGGGTGCGGGCCAACGAGCCCGAACTCCTCCCCCTGCTGGAGCGGTTGTACGGCCCGGACCCGTCCGCCGTCCACGACGCCCCCGCGAACCCGGTGCGCGCCACGGACGCCGAGAACGACATGTACCAGGGCCTGCGCGACTTCACCGCCCAGGTCGAGGGCGGCGACCTCCCGCCGCAGACGCATGACGCCGGGCACCAGGATCCGGCCGAACGCGGCGTGCCCGCCGACCAGGACACCGACCTCCCGTCGCCGCCCCCGCGTGCCGCCGCGCCCCGCACCGAGGGCGAGCCGCCGCAGCACAGCTGGCCCTCCACCGGCCGCACCCTGCCCGATCCGGCCGACCGGGCGGCCGAGTTGGCCGCGCGCCACGGCGTCGCCGACCCCGACGCCCTCGCCCAGCAGATCCGGGACGTCCGCGCGGGCGACCTGGACGCCGTCCGCGACCTGCTCGGCGCCGAGCACGGCCCGGAGCTGCTCAAGGACCTCGGCCGCGAGGTGCCCGAGCACACCCTCTGGCGGCTCGGCACCCAGGACCCGGGCAGCACCGACCAGTTGAAGGAGATCATCACCCACCGGCGCGGAGGCGTGCCGCCCACCGACCTGGAGGTCGAGGCCCGCCAGCAGGTGGCGCGGACGCTGGCCGAGCAGTCCCCGGTCACCGTCGTGGTCGCCTCCGGCCCCGGCTCCGGCCACCAGGCGGCGGCGGTCAACATGATCCGCTCGCTGCGCGAACTCGGCTACGACGGGCAGATCGACCTGGTCGCCCCGACCAACGTCCGCTCCCGCCTCGACCGGATGCTCGACGCCGAACTCCTCGGCGGCGGCCAGGTCCACTACGCGCCGGACGAGTTCGACCCGCACGGCGACAACCAGCCGGCCCCGGTCGGGCAGGGCGGGCTCACCCTGGTCGCGGCCAGCGACGAGATCGGCGCGGACGGGGACAACTCCAAGGCGCTGCTCGACTACACCGGCGCCGACAAGGCCGTGGTGCTGGCGCCGTACGCCTGGGGCATGTCCACCCGTGCGGTCTTCTCCCGCACCGAGGACGGCGGCTTCGGCGTGCTGCCGCTGGAGGGCACGGTCGACAAGAAGAACGCGCTGTTCCAGCAGCACGTCCCGGCCCCCGACCCGCACTCCTTCCCCGACAGCCCCGCCCTGCAGTCGATGGCAGGCCGGATCAACTCCGGCTCCCTGGACCTGATGCCGCTCTACGGCCTGGCCCGGCTCACCCCGGACCGCCAGGCGGCAGCCCCCGACAACCTCGCGGCGGGTATCCACCAGGCCGGGCTCGGCAAGCCGGCCGTCCTGCTCCAGGTCGGCAACCACGACGTCCCGTACGCCCCGCGGTACGAGGCCCCCTGGCTCAAGCGCGCCGACCTCGCCACCCTCGACGCCGACGGCATGAACCAGGTGCTGGACACCCTCGGCCCGGACGACGTGCTGGTGCTCCGCTCCGGCCCGCTCAGCCAGGACTCCTTCGAGAAGGTCTTCCAGCTCGGCAGCCTGCCCGCCGTCCAGGAGGGCGCCAACACCACCGGCACCAGCCAGCTCACCGGCCGCCCCTACTTCTCCCCCGTCACCGGCACGACCCCCTACCCCGAGGCGGTCTCCTCCACCGCCGCCCAGGACCTCGGCTCCCGGGCCGGCGACCACCTGCCCGGCGACGCCAAGGAGCGGCTCAACGACTCCTGGGACGCCGCCCTGAAGCCCGACGCCTCCAAGGCCGAGGTCGACACGGCCGTCCGTGAACTCCGCGCTGCCGCCGACCTGTTGGCGGACCGGGCGGACGGCCTGACCGACCCGGCCGAGCAGCGCGCGCTGCGCGAGCTGGCCGAGAGCGGCACCAAGAGCGCCGACGCCCTGGAGCGGTCGCACGCGGCGGTCGCCGTCCGCGACCAGCTCCAGAAGGTCACCGACGCACTGGCCTCCGGCAACGACTGGACCGCGGCGGTCGAGTTCGCCCCGGCCTACGACAGCCTGCGCAAGGCGGTCTACAACCGGGAGATCGCCGACGGCTGGCTCAACACCTGTCCCACCGACGACACTTCGGGGCGCCCGTTCGAGCTCAAGAGCGACCAGTTGGAGGCCTTCGCCGAGGGGCTCGGCGACGACCACGAGCGGCTCGCCGAACTGCTCGGGGCCGGCATGACCCCCGATCAGCGGGCTGCGCTCGACCGCGCCCTCTCCCCGGAGGGACGGGCGGCCGAGGAGCGCCGGATGATGCGGGGGGACGACCTCTCCCGGATCCCGCTCGGCACCGTCCCGGAGGCCAGGCAGCGGCTGGCCGAGGTCTCCGCCGCGATCCGCGAGCGGGAGAACGGCTTCGTCCAGGAGCTCAAGGACGCGGCCGACCTGCAGGCCGAGTCCACCGCCCCTGACCGCGATCAGGCCCAGGTGATCGCCGACGTGCTCAACGGCTTTGCCCAGCAGGGCTCGCCGTACCAGCAGTACACCTCCGAGCTCACCGGCCGCGCGAACGACTGGCAGCAGAACCAGCTGCTGGTGGCCCTGGTCCACCTGAACGACCAGCCCACCGAGACCCTCCGCAGCTCCCCGCCCCCGTCGGTCGAACCCGAGACCGCCCCCGTCGTGGAGCCCACCCCGGTGCCGACCCCCCGCCAGGAGTCGACCCCGTCCACCCCCGAACCGCCGCGCGCCGCCACTCCGCAACCCCCGAGCCCGGAGCGGCCGTTCCAACTGCACCCGTCCGCCGAGGGTCCCAGCATCTTCGATGAGGACTTCACCCTCAACGACGACAGCGACAGCGAGCCCGCTCCCCGGGCCGAGGCCCGCGACAGCGACTCCGACTCCGAGGCCTCCTGGGCGACCGCCCCCGAGTCGCCGCGCGGCGACAGCCCGCTGCACGGCCCGGTCGCCACCGCCGACCACGACGGCCCGAGCATCTTCGACGACGACTTCGTCCTCAACGACGACAGCGACGCCGAGGCCGGTCCGAGCGTCTTCGACGACGACTTCGTCCTCAACGACGACAGCGACAGCGAGACCGAGGCCGCAACCGCGACCCAGGGCCACCAGCCCTCCCCTCCGCCGCCCGCCGCCCCGTTCCAGCTCGGCCCGGTCCGCGCCCCGGCGTCCGAGGTCGTGTCCGAGGCCGACGGCCCGTCCTCCGGCTTCGGTTCGACGAACCGTCCGCCCGTGGCCGGCCACGTCTCGCCTCCGCCGCCCGCCTCCGACCGCCGTTCCGTGCCGCCCGCCCAGGACCGTGGCGAGCCCCCGGCCAAGCGTCGTCGCACGCCCGCGTACGAGAACACCGACGCCGTCCTGCACGACCGCGGCTACCGCCCGGCCGACTCCGAACAGCACGCCGCGCTGCGCGAGTTCACCGACGGCCGGCGCTTCCCGCAGCCGACCCCCGAACTCCTCGGCCTGATCACCCCGCACGGGCAACCCGTCTCCCCCGGGCCGGACTTCCGGCTCGGCGACGACCTCCAGAGCTGCCTCGAAGCCGTCGAGGCGTACCGCGACACCCACTACGGACGCCCCCGCCCGTCCGGACAGACCCACACCGGCGCGGTGGAGCAGCACGCCGCCCAGGTGCTCAACCGCCGCCACGACCTGCCGCACCTGTTCGGCGAGGGGCAACCCGCCGTGGACTCCCTGATCGACCACGTCGGCCGGGGCGGTCCGGGCTCCTTCGCCACCGTGCTGGTCGGCCGCGAGGGCGAGGTCGGCCACACCGTGGCGCTCGTCAACGGCGCGGACGGGACGCTCCGTTGGGTCGACCCGAGCACGCGGCAGTCCTGGGAGGCCACCCCCGGCTCGCTCCCGGACCCACGCACCGCAGGCTGGAAGGTCTGGGCCTCGGCCGCCGGACCGGACGAGTCCACCCTGCCCGGTCTCACCCCCGACCGGAACTTCCGGGCCGACTTCGGCGCACCGTTCCTGAGCTCGCTCTTCGGCAACTCCACCTCGGACACGACCCCCCAGACCGCGCCCCCGGTGGCCGCGCCGCAGCCACTCACCCTTCCCGACCCGGTCGAGGCGAACCGTCAACTCACCGACGCCCCGGCCGACTTCCTCCGGGACCACATCCTGTCCTACGACGGTGCACTCGGGATGGAGCTCAGGCGACCGGGACTCGACCAGCAGGAGGCGCGCCAGTTCATGGCCTGGGCCAACACCCAGCCCGACAACTGGTTCACCCTGGTCCCGGACCCGCGCCGCAACAACGCGCTGATCCTCACCCCGGCCGTCGAGAAGTACGTCGAGGCCCACCCGGACGACCCGTTCGTCTCCCGCTTCGCCGAGCGCTTCGCCAACCCCCCGGCCGACCAGCCGTACCTGACCGCCTCGTACATCCCCTACCTGGCCGGCGCCCCCGGCGGACAGCTCCACACCGTGGGCTCGACCCCCGTGCCCCTCGACCCCGATCCCACCGTCCCCGGCTCGGAGTTCGTCTTCACCGCCGTGATGAACGGCTGCGCCCTCGCCGTCACCCCGGGGGCCACCCCGGACGTCTTCACGGCCTGGCACTACCAGTCCAGCACCACCAACAACTCCAGCGCGCTGGACTTCCGCCGCACCCAGCAGCCCACCGACTGGTTCGGCTCGGAGGAGTACGAGAGCGGCACCCAGTCCGCCTTCTACGAGGTCACCAACTTCCTCTGGAAGAGCCCCACCGACGGCTGGCAGGTCGTCAGCCAGGAGACCAGCGTCGACCCGACGAACGAGGCCGCCTCCACCGTCACCGCCGTCCGTCAGCGCCCCCTCGACCTCACCCCACCGACCCCCTCCCAGGAGGCGGTGCACCTGGCCCGGATCTACACCGGCATGGCCGAGGCCGAACTCAAGCGCTTCGACACCGACGTGACCGGCATCCTCAACCAGAACTGGGGCCCCAAGCGGGCCGAGGTCGCCCAGGAGCTCCAACGCCTGCGCAGCACTCTCCTCGTGGACCTCATCAACCTCCGCGAGCAGGGCCACCTGGACCCCCGCGTCCCGTTCTCCGGCACCAACCCGGCGGCCGTCCCGCTCGGCACCCCGGCCCCCGGCACGCTCACCTTCGCCACCCTCAACCAGGTCGCGCAGGCCGTCCCCGCCGCCCGCCACACCGCCGGCACCCTCGCGGCGGAACGCCTCAACGCCCTCAACGCCGCCACCCCCGCCAAGGACCGCGACTGGCGCCAGGGCAAGCTCGACCAGCTCCTCACCACCTTCCTCCCCACGCCCCACACCCCCACCCCCTGGCACCAGCACCTCATCACCGAGACCACGGACCACCCCCGCGCCTGACCCACCGAACACACGTGCCAGGCCCGGGAACTCCGGGCGGCCGGCGGCCGACTGCTCTGGCGGGCGGCCCGCCGGTCGTCCGTCGTCGGTGGGAAGGGCCTGTGCGCCGTGTCGGGTGGAGAACGTCCAGCGGGGTCGTCGTCGGGGTGTCCGGTGCAGCGGGTGCCGCTGTACGGGGAGAGGTTCAAGCGGGATCCGTACCCGCTGTACCGGGAGCTGCGCGCGGCCGGCCCGGTGCATCCGGTGCGGTTCCCGTCGGGGGTGGCGGCCTGGCTGGTGACGGGGTACCGGGCCGCAGTGGAGACGCTCGGGGACGGGCGGTTGGGGAAGAACCACCGTCTGGGGAACGAGGGTTGGCGGAAGCTCGCGTCGATCATGCCGGAGCCGCAGCACTCCCGCCTCCAGGTGCACCTGCTCCACCAGGACCCGCCCCGGCACACCGCGATGCGCGGGCTGCTGGGGGAGGCCTTCGCGCCCCGCCGGGTTGAGGCCCTGCGGCCGAGGTTCCAGCGGATCGCGGACGGGCTGGTGGACGCGCTGCCTGAGCAGGGCGGGGCGGACCTGGTGGCCGGGTTCGCGGCGCTGTTCCCGTTCCGGGTACTGGCCGAAGTGATCGGGCTGCCGCGCGAGTTGGCGGAGCGCTTCGACCGGGACTGGGGGAAGGTGGTGCAGCCGGTCGGCCCGCAGGACCCGCGCCGGCCGGCCTACGAGCGCCGCCTGCGCGAGCTGGAGGGGTACATCGCCGAGGTGGTGGACCGCTGCCGACGGCAGGAGGAGAGCGGGCTGCTGACGCGACTGGTGGCGGCATGCGACGCGGGTGAACTGACCCCGGCCGAGCTGGACTCGATGGTGTTCCAGCTCCTGGTGGCCGGCCAGGAGCCCGTCACCAACCAGATCAGCACGGCACTGGTGGCCCTGCTCCGCCACCCCCGCCAACTGGCCCGGCTGCGGGCCGAGCCGGAGCTGCTGCCCCGGGCGGTGGAGGAACTGCTGCGCTACGACAGTGCGTTCGAGCTGACCACCTGGCGCTTCCTGGCCGCCGACGACGAGCTGCACGGTACCCGCGTCCCCGCCGGGGACTCGGTGATCGTCTCGCTCGCCGCCGCCAACCGCGACCCGGAGCGCTTCCCCGACCCCGACCGGCTCGACCTGGACCGGACGCCCAACCCGCACCTGGCCTTCGGCCACGGCATCCACTTCTGCCCCGGAGCCGCCCTCGCCCGGGCCGAACTCCAGATCGCCCTCGGCACCCTGGCCGGCCGCCTCCAGGGGCTGCGGTCGGACGGCGAGCTCGACGCGCTCGCCTGGATACCCGCCGTACTGGCCCGGGGCGTGGACCGCCTGCCCGTGGCGTACGACCGTCGCTCCTGATCCAGCACCACCGCACCTACCGGAGAACCCTCTTGTCACGCGTCGCCGACGTTCTTGCCCTGCTGCTCCCCCACTGCCGGTCCACTCAGCGGGGGCGCCCGCTCACCGCGGAGGACTTCCCGGAGCAGATACGCCAGTTGGAGGGATTCGTGGCCGCCGGGGAGGAGATCACCTTCACCCTCCCCGGCTTCCCCTGCAAGTCCCCCAGCCCGGAGAAAGTGCTCGGCCCCCTCCCCGACGAGGGCGAGCGCCGCGCGCTGGCCTTCCTGCACGGGCTCTGCGAGCGCGTCTCGACGGTCCACCCGCCCGGCGCCCGGCTGGTGGTCTGCTCCGACGGACACGTCTTCGGCGACCTGATCGGCGTGCCGGACGCCCATGTGGACGCCTACGCGGACGAGTTGGCCGCGATGATCCGTCAGGACGGCCTGCACCGCCTCACCCTCTTCGACCTGCGGGACGTGTACGGCGAGCGCACCCACGACCAGAAGCGGGCCCTGGTGCACGAGCGCCACGCCCCGACCGTCGCCCGCCTCCGCGACGAACTCCGCGAGGACGAGCAGGCCTTGGCCCTCTACCGGGGGATCACCCGCTTCCTGGTGGAGGACGCGGCCGGCCGCTTCAGCGGCACCCGCTCCGCCCTGCAGCGCGAGTGCCGCCGCCGCGCCTACGGGGTGATCCAGCGCAGCCGGGCCTGGGGCGAGCTGATAGCCGAGCAGCACCCCCGGGCCGTCCGGCTGTCGATCCATCCGCAGCCGCCCGGCTCGGCCAAGTTCGGCATCCACCTGCTGACGGCCGCGGACGGCTGGGCCACCCCCTGGCACGCCACACCGCTGTACCGCGCCGACGGGCGCTGGGAGTTGGTGCGCCGGGCCGAGGCGGAGCGGCGCGGCCGGCTGGTCCTGCGGGACGGCCGCCCCAGCCACTACAGCGCCGCGTAGCCGGTGAACACCGGGGGCCCGATACCTGACGCCAGCAGGTACCGGGCCCTCGGTGCGTCCCGTCCCCGTCAGGGGCGGGCAAGCACCGCCGGTCGGCGGTGGTCGAAGGCGATCAGGGGATCGCCGGTGAGGGGGTGTTCGGTGACGGCGGCCCGGACGCCGAAGACCTCGGCCAGCAGGGCCGGGGTGAGCACCGAGCGCGGCGGCCCGGAGGCCACCACCGCCCCGTCCGCGAGGACGTGGAGGTGGTCGCAGACCGAGGCGGCGGCGTTGAGGTCGTGCAGGGCGACCAGGGAGGTGGTGCGCTGGGCGCGCAGCAGGGCGAGGAGTTCGACCTGGTGGCGGATGTCCAGGTGGTTGGTCGGCTCGTCGAGCACCAGGACGTCCGGCTGCTGCGCCAGGGCCCGGGCCAGCAGCACCCGTTGGCGCTCGCCGCCGGAGAGCTCCGCGAACCGCCGCCCGGCCTTCTCGGCCATGCCGACCTGCTCCAGCGAACGCGCGACCACCGCCCGGTCCTCGGCGCTGTCGGCGGCGAAGGCCCGCTGGTACGGGATGCGGCCGGTCGCGACGATCTGCCGCACCGACAGCTCGAAGCCCTCGCCGCGCTCCTGGGGCAGCGCGGCCAGATGACGGGCGGACTCCGAGCGGCTGACGGCGGCCAGGTCGCGGCCGTCCAGCAGGACCCGTCCGGCCCTCGGGGCGAGGTGGCGGTAGACGACCCGCAGCAGTGTCGACTTGCCGCTGCCGTTGGGGCCGACCAGCCCGGTGACCCGGCCCGACTCGGCGATCAGGTGGACGCCGGCCAGGACGGAGCGGCCGGCCAGGGTGAGGTGCAGGTCCTCGACGGCGAGTCTCATCGGGCGGCCTCCGCCTGTCGGTCCAGCAGGTAGAGCAGGACGGGTGCGCCGAGCAGCGCGGTCACCACGCCGATCGGCAGCTCCTGCGCGTCCAGTGCGGTCCGCGCCAGGGTGTCCACGGCGGTCAGCAGGACGGCTCCGGTGAGGGCGGAGAGCGGCAGCAGGCGGCGGTGCTCACCGCCGACCAGCAACCGGCAGAGGTGCGGCACCAGCAGGCCGACGAAGCCGATCGCCCCGGCGCTCGCCACCAGCACTCCGGTCAGCAGGCTGGCCGTGACGAAGAGTTCGCGGCGCACCCGGTCGGCGTCCACGCCCAGACCGGCGGCGGTCTCGTCGCCGAGGGTGAGCGCGTTGAGGGCGCGGGCCCGGCCCTGGAGCACGACCGCGCCCAGGGCCACCGCCACCACCGGCAGCGGGAGTTGGCCCCAGCTCGCGCCGCTCAGGCTGCCCATCAGCCAGAACAGCACGCCCCGGGTCTGCTGCTCGTCGCCCGCCTGGAGCACCAGGTAGCTGCAGAGCCCGGCGAGGAACTGGCCGACGGCGATGCCGCAGAGCACCAGCCGCAGCGGGGCGAAGCCGCCGCCGCGGCGCGCCGCCAGCCAGACCAGCAGGAAGGCCCCGAGCGCACCCGCGAAGGCGGCGGCGGAGACGCCGTAGGTGCCGAGCGCCCCTCCCGCCCCGAGGCCCAGGACGATGGCGCCGACCGCGCCGAGCGAGGCCCCGGAGGAGATCCCCAGCAGGTAGGGGTCGGCCAGCGGGTTGCGGACCAGCGCCTGGACGGCGGCGCCGACCAACCCGAGCCCCGCCCCGACCGTCGCCGCCAACAGGGCGCGCGGGAAACGAAGTTGCCAGACGATCAGGTCGCGGGAGCCGGGGACCGGTGCCCGGCCGGTGAGCCGCCGCGCGGTCACCGACCAGACCTCGCCGGGCGGGACGTCCACGCTGCCGAGCCCGACGGCCAGGGTGAGCACCACCGCCAGGGCGAGGACCAGCGCCGCGGCCACTGCGGAGGGGCGCGGGCGGAACCCCTCCCGGGTGGCGGCCGGGGCCGAAGTCACCATCTAAGGGCCGACCTTGACCAGGTCGGGGTGGAGCGTGCGGGCGATCCGCTGGACGGTGTCGGCGTTGCGGACACCGGCGATGGTGGTGACCTCGGAACCGATCCGCAGGAAGCGGCCCTCGCGGACGGCGGCCAGGCCCTGGGTGGCGGGGAAGGTGCGCAGGAACTGCTCGGCCTCCTCGTAGGCGCGGCGGTTCTCCTCCTCACCGCCCTTGTTGCGGATGCCCAGTTGGATCCAGTCGGGGTTGCGCGCGACCACCTCCTCCCAGCCGACCGGGCGGAACGAGGCGTCGCAGTCGGCGAAGACGTTGCGGGCACCGGCCAGGGTGATCACCGCGTTGGCCACCTGACGGTTGCAGACCGCCATCGGCTGCTTCGTCCCGGCGTCGACGTCGAAGAAGAAGTAGGAGGGGCGCCGGTCGGCCGGCAGGGCGGCGAGCGCGGCGGTGACCTGGCCGGTCTTCTCGGCCATGGCGGCGGTCAGCCGACGGGCCCGGTCGGCGGTGCCGGTGACGGCACCGAGGCGCTCCACGTCGCGCTGGACCTCGGCCAGGTCGGTCCGAGGCGCCTTGCCCTGGGCCGCGCAGGCGGTGGAGAGCAGGAACACGTGCTTGATGCCGGCGGCGGCGAACTCCTGCTCGCTCGGCGCCGCGCCCGTCCCGCCGCCCATCGCCATCGGCCCGAAGGTGTCCACGTACAGGTCGGCGCCCGAGCCGAGCAGCTTCTCCTTGGCGATGCCCTGCTGCCCGAGGACCGGCACCCGCGCCCCCCGCTCGGCCAGCGCACCGGGCAGGTAGCCCTGGCCGGGCGGGTAGCCGGTGCCCACCACCCGCTCCCCCGCGCCGAGTTCGAGCAGCATCTCCAGGGCGGCGGCGTTGCTGGTGACGATCCGGGCGGGCGGGCCGTCGATGACCGTCTCGCGGCCCGCGCAGTCCGCGACCGGGACCGGGAAGCCCGCCGTGGCGGCCGGGGTCCCCGTGGACGGCGCCGGGGAGGGGGCGCCGCCTCCGGACGAGCACCCGGATATGAGCAGGGCCGCGGCGGCGGCCACGCCGGGCAGGACACGGGTACGCATGGATGGTTCTCCTGACGCGGGGTCACGGACCGGGCCGGTCTGCACGGTCCGGATCAGTGGTCGGCCCGCGCCCGCCCCGAGTTCCCGGACCGCGCGCCGTCGCCCCGGCCGGACCGCCCGCCACCGCCACCGCCCCGGCCGGGCCTCCAGGTGCGCAGGCGCAGGCTGTTGGCGACCACCAGCACCGAGCTGGCCGACATCGCGAGGGCGGCGAGCATCGGGTTGAGCAGGCCCAGGGCGGCGAGCGGCAGCAGCACCGCGTTGTAGCCGAAGGCCCAGAGGAGGTTGGCCCGGATCGCGCTGCGGGTCCGCCGGGCCAGCCGGACGGCGGTCACCAGGGTCTCCACGTCGCCCCGGACCAGGGTCAGCCCGGCCGCTCCGATCGCCGCGTCCGTGCCGGAGGCCAGCGCGATGCCGAGGTCGGCGGTGGCGAGCGCGGCCGCGTCGTTGACGCCGTCGCCGACCATCGCCACCGTCCTCCCGGCGGAGCGGAGTCGCCCGATCACCTCGGCCTTGCCGGCCGGGGTGGCGGCGGCGTGCACCGTGCGGATGCCCAGCTCCTCGGCGACCGCGCGGGCCGGTCCCGGCCGGTCGCCGGTCAGCAGGACCACGTCCAGCCCCAGCCGGCGCAGCCGGTGCACCGCCCGCCAACTGCCCGCCCGCAGCGCGTCGCCGACCGCGAGCACCGCCGCCGGGACGCCGTCCAGCTCGACCAGCACGGAGGTGCGGCCCTCGGCGTCCGCCGCGGCCAGGGCGGCCGTCAGGGCGGGGTCCTCGACCTCCCGGTCCGGCCTGCCCATCCGGACCTCACGCCCCTCCACCGTGCCCCGGACCCCGAGCCCGGCGGTGGCCAGGAAGCCCTCCACCGGCGGGAGTTCGCCACCGCTCCGCCGGGCCGCCTCCGCGACGGCCCGGGCCACCGGGTGTTCGGACCCGTGCCCGAGCGCCCCCGCCAGCCGCAGCACGCGCTCCGGGTCCACGCCCGGCGCCACCGCCACGCCGCCCACGGTCATCCGGCCGGTGGTCAGGGTGCCGGTCTTGTCCAGCACCACGGTGTCCACCCGGCGCAGGCTCTCCAGCGCCTCGGGTCCGCGCACCAGGACGCCCAGTTCGGCCCCGCGCCCGGTGGCGGCCAGCAGCGCCGTCGGGACGGCCAGGCCGAGCGCGCACGGGCAGGCCACCACCAGCACCGAGACGGCGGCGGTGACCGCCGCCTGCGGCTCGGCCCCGGCGCCGAGCCAGAAGCCGAGCACCCCGACGGCGAGGGCCAGCACCACGGGCACGAACACCTCGGCCACCGCGTCCGCCAGACGCTGGGCCTTCGCCTTGCCGGTCTGCGCCTCGGCCACCAGGGCGGCGATCCGGGCCAGTTGGGTGTCCGCCCCGACGGCGGTGGCCCGCACCACCAGGAGCCCGCCGACGTTCAGCGCCGCCCCGGGCGCCCGGTCGCCGGGGCCCACCTCGACCGGAACGCTCTCGCCCGTCAGGACGCTCAGGTCGAGCGCGGATCCGCCCTCGACCACCACCCCGTCGGTGGCCACCCGTTCGCCCGGACGGACCGTGAACTCCTGCCCCGGGAGCAGAAGTTCGGCCGCCACGGTACGCTCGCCGCCGTCCGGTCCGCGCAGGCTGACCTCCCGGGCGCCCAGCGCCGCCAGGGCCCGCAGCGCGGCACCTCCGCGCCGCCGGGCACTCCCCTCCAGCAGCCGGCCGGCCAGCACGAACAGCGGGACGCCGACGGCGGCTTCGAGGTAGACGTGGGCGGCGCCGCCGCCGGCCCCGGCGGTCAGCGAGAACGGCATCCGCATCGCGGGATCGCCCGCCCCGCCCCACCCGAGCGCGTACACGGACCAGCCGAAGGAGGCGGTCACGCCCAGGCTCACCAGGGTGTCCATGGTGGCGGTGGCGTGCCGCAGCCCCTGCCAGGCCCTCCGGTGGAACCCGGCCGAGCCCCAGGTGACCACCGGCAGCGCGAGCGCGAAGCAGAGCCACTGCCAGGCCGGGAACTGCCACGAGGGCACCATCGACAGCAGCAGGACGGGCACCGCCAGGGCCGCCGTGACGGTCAGTCGGATCCGCTCGGCCCGGGCCTCTGGCGGGGCGGCCGAGGGCTCCTCGGGACGGCGGTCGCGCTCGGCCTCCACCACGGAGGCCGTGTACCCGCCGGCCTCCACCGCCGCGACCAGCTCGGCCGGGGGAAGGCCTTCGGGGTGGACGACGCGGGCCCGGCCGGTGGCGAGGTTGACGGCGGCGGTCACGCCCGGCAGCCGGGCCAGGCGCTTCTCCACCCGGCCGACACAGGCCCCGCAGGTCATCCCGCCCACGAGCAGGTCGGTCACCGTCTCGGGCCCGGCGGCCGGAGCCGACGGAGCGTCGGACGAGAGGCCGACCGGAGCAGCGGCGGCCCGGGCTGACGGAGCACCGGACGAGAGGCCGCTCGGGGGAACGGCGCTCACCTGCCCGCCCCCGCCCCGCTGCCGGGCATGCCCGCCGTGTGGTCCATTCCGTCCATGCCGGGCATCCCGTCCATCCCGCCGTCCGTCGGCCCCGGGCCGCCGCCGGCGGGGCGCGGCCCCGGGGTGAGCGGGCCCGCCGCGTGGCCGGCGGCGAGGGCCCCGGTGAAGACCAGGGCGAGGAGCAGGGCGAAGCCCAGGAGGGCGGAGCGTGGCCGGAGACCCGGCCCGACCGCTGTGGGGTTGGCGTTGGCGTTCACACCGGAGCAGTCGGGGCCGGGCCCGGCCGAGTTCCCGCGCCGCCGGGCCCGTTCACCGGGGCGGCGGACCGGACGGGCGGGCCGACGAGGCGTCAGACCCGGCCGCTGTACTCGAAGCCCGCCGTCTCGACGGCCGCCCGGACCGCCGCCTCGTCGAGTTCGGCCGCCGAGGCGACGGTGACCCGCTCGGCCTTGGCCTCCGCGGTGACGTCGCTGACGCCGGGGAGGGCGGCGAGCGCGGCGCTGACGGTCCGTTCGCAGTGGCCGCAGCTCATGCCCCCGACGGCGAGGACGGTGGTGACGGCGGCAGCGGTGGTGGACATGGCGGTGGCCTCCAGAGGATTCGGGACCCGGTCGGTGGACCGGTCCGGTGGTCGTCAACGACAACGCACGCACGGGGGTGGGGGCACCGGGACACGCCGCCCGGTGCCCCCATCGTGTGGTTCCGGGAACCGCTCAGGCCGCGCAGCCGACGAGGTCCGCGCGGGCCGCCTCCGCGAGCTGGCGGACCAGCGCGGCGCGGGCCCGGTTCACCCGCGAGCGGACGGTGCCGATCGGACAGCCGGTCAGCCGGGCCGCCTCCTCGTACGGGAGCCCGCGCACGGCGGTGAGCACGAAGGCCTCCCGCCGCTCGGCGGGGAGCGCGGCCAGCAGTTCGGAGAGCGCCACGCCCTCCTCGAAGCCGGGCAGGTCGCAGTACTGGGCCCGCTCGACGGCGCCCTGCCAGTCGTCGGTGTCCAGCAGCCGGGGACGGGCGGCGGCGAACCGGAAGCGGTCGACCACCGCCCGGCGGGCGATCGAGAGCAGCCAGGTCCGCGCCGAGGAGCGGCCCTCGAAGCGGGGCAGGCTGCGCAGTGCCCGGAGGAAGGTCTCCTGGGTGAGGTCGTCGGCGGCCTGGGGTTCGCCGCTCAGGTGGGCGACGTACCGCCAGACGTCCATCCGGGTGGCCCGGACGAACCGTTCGACGGCGGCCGGATCGCCCTCCCGGGCGGCCAGCGCCCAGGCGGTGACGGTGGCGTCGTCGGGGCCGGTGCGGCGGGCGGCCGCGCGCGGGAAGGTCGGCGACGGGGCCGTGGGCGACGGGGCGGAGGTGGGCAGGACAGGGTTCAACGCCGTGGGTCTTTCTCGGAGTCGGGAGCGGCACGGACGGCCGCAGGACCGGCCCGGGGGCGCACGGGTGCACGGCTGCGCGGATGCGCACGTCCACGGATGCGGAGGCGCACCGACGGGCGCGGCGTACGGGCACGCGGCAGCGGCGCCACGGCCCGTACAGGCGCGGCGTCGGCCGGGGGCGGCCCCGGGGTGACGGGCCGTCAGAGGACGGCGGTCCCGGGCGGCGGGCCCCGAGAGGTGATCGCGTGGACGAGCAGCAGCAGCCGCAGGCGCGGTGCCGGGTCCGGGCGGCGGCGCGGACGGGGCGGGGTCGCCGGGGCGAAGGCCCGGAGCAGGAGCAGCACGGGCGCGAACAGCCAGGCCGCGACGGTCCGGCCGAGGCGGAACACCGCGCGTTCCCCCGCCGCCAGCCAGAGGCCGAGCAGCAGGGCGGCCACCAGGTGGGCGGCGAGCATGCCGAAGCCCCCGCCGGTCATCTGGTGGGCGGCCGGGGCGGCCGCGGCGTGCAGGTGGCCACCCGCGAGGTGACCGGCGGCGTGGGCGTGGGTGCCCGCCGTCGCGGCCGGGACCACCAGGGCGGCGAGTCCGTCGACCGGCGGGCCGAGCGCGTCCAGGTCCAGCCCGGCGTCCTCGACCAGCCGGACGGCCTCGCCGGGCGAGAGCGGGTGGCCGTTGCAGAGCAGCAGCCGCGCCCACTGCACGGCCGTCCCGTCGGCCCCGGCGGCCACCGACCCCCGGTCGGTGGCCTGGCCGAGCGAGAAGAGCAGGTGCAGCGCGGCCTGCACGCCGACCGTGAGCCCCGTGACCAGCAGCGGCCCGCGTTCCCGACGGGCCGTCAGCCAGCCGAGCACCCCAACCGCCCCGAAGGCGGCGGCGAGCACCCACCCGGGGACGGTGTCCCCGGACATCAGCACGTGGCCGGCCGCGCCGAGCAGCACGCAGGCGGCGGCGAACACCGCAGCCCGCCCCGCTCGTACGACTCGTCCCGACTCCATGGCCGACTCATCGTCGCACCCTTCACCCCCGTCCGGAGCCCTCGCCCCGGGGGTACCGACGCTCCGTCAGCCCGTTCGGAGCACGTGACGGGCGTCACCCCAGCCGTTCGGGAACCGGCGGCCCCCGCCGTCCGACTCCTGAGTGGGCATCAGCTGTGCGTCCGCCCGGCACGGGCCGCCCGACCTGCGGGAACGCCCCTCGGTCGACAGCCCGGCGGACCGCCCCCGACCCCGGTGTGAGAAGCGCCACGGGACGGCGCCCGAGAGGTGGTCAGACCAGCCACTCGCCGTCGCGCATCAGTTCGCGACCCGAGAGCTCGTCCGCCTCCCGCCAGGCCTGGATGCGGCGCGGGGTGATCCGGAACCAGCGGTACCGGGTGGCCGAGGCGGCCGGGTCGAACCCGGTGCGGGCGGCGAAGCGTTCCCGCTCCGGCGTCGGCAGGGCATCCATCTCCAGGTGCTCGACCGCACCCTCGATCATCGTGACGTCCCTGGTCGGGCCGAGCGCCAGCCGGGTGGTGCCGGAGGCGGCGAGGTTCCGCCCGGTCGGACTCCCGGCCGGGGTCGCCACCAGCAAGGCCGTGCCGTCCCAGTCGAAGGAGAGCGGCACCAGGTACGGGACGCCGTCCGGGGAGGCGCTGGCCAGCCAGAGGTCCACGTCGGCGGTCAGCCGGCGCTCGGTGTCGCTGCGGCGCTGCGCACCCGTACGGGGACCCGTCGGAGCAGCGGCATCGGCAGCATCAGCGGTCACAGTGGTATCAGTGGTCATGGTCACAGCCTCCCGCCACGGGCTCGTCCGCGCCGCCGAATTCCGGATTCCACCACGGCACCTGACTCTCCGTCGGCTTCAGCCGCCCGAGGCAACCGCCGGCCCCGCCCCCGGCGCGCCCGCCCCGCCACCGCCGGAGGCCGCCGCACAGTGGTCGGGTGAGCGACGCGGCGCAGGCGCAGCCCCCGGGAGCGGACACGGCGGCGGAGGGCGAGGAGCCCCGGGCCGGCTGGTTCGAGCTGTTCTTCGACCTGGTCTTCGTGGTGACGGTCAGCGTGCTGGCCCACGGGCTGCACGGGGACCCGGGGCCGGGGGACTTCGCGGAGTTCCTGGTGCTGTTCTTCCCGGCCTGGTGGGCCTGGGCCAACCTGACCGTCACCGTCAACCTGTTCGGCTCCGGCAGCCCGCGCATCCAGGCCATGCTGCTGGCCGCGATGCCCGCCCTCGGACTGATGGCGGCAGCCTCCCCCGAGGGCCTGCACGAACGGGCCTGGGCCTACGCCCTGGGCGCCGCCTGGGTGCGGCTGGTGCTCTTCCTGATCTGGTGGGGCCACGCCCGGGCCACCGACAACCCGCTGCCGCTCTGGCGGCCGGTGCTCTACTGCCTGGTGCCCGCCGCGCTCTGGGCGGCCTCGGCGGCCCTGCCCTCCACCGCGCGGTTCGTGCTCTGGGGCGTGGCGATCGTGCTGGAGGTGGTGCTGCTGGCGGTCCGCACCGGCCTCGGCACCGGGCCCTACGACCGGCTCTCGGTGGAGCTGCTGGTGGAGCGGATCGGCCTGTTCGTGGTGATCGTGCTCGGCGAGAGCGTCTTCACGGTGGTGGTGGCCCTGGAGGAGCACTTCGTGCTCGCGGCCGGGGTCACCGCGCTGCTCGCCTTCGTGGTGGTCGCCGAGCTGGCCATGATCTTCTTCACCTGGGGCACCGAGAACGCCGCGCAGGGCCTGACCCGGGCTCAGAGCGGCCACGCCACCCGGGCCATGCGGGACACCGTGATGTACCTGCCGTTCGTCCTGGTCTCCGGCATCACCGTGATCGCCGCCGCCCTCGGCACCGCCGTCGCCGAGCCCGACCACGCGCTGCCGCCCGGCTCCCGCTGGGCGCTCTGCGGCGGGGTGCTCGCCTTCTACACGGCCAACGCCGCCATCTCGATGCGCTACGGCGACGGCATCCGCCGCGTCCTCGGCTGGTACCTGCCCTGCCTGGCCCTCACCGGCTGCCTGCTCCTGCCGGCCTCGATCCTGCTGCCGGGCTGGGCGGCGGTGGCCTGCGCGGCCGGCCTGGTCTTCCTGCTGGCCAAGCTCTCCCGGCGCCACGTCCGGACCCACCAGCGCGATTAGGGGTGTGCGCCCGCCGTGACGAACGGCTGCGCGCTCGCGGCCGGCTTCTTGTCGTTGGGGCCGATGATCACGTCGATCCAGAACAGCGAGGCCAGCACGCACCAGACGGTGAGCACCACCTTGGCCGCCACGTGCAGGCGGCGGGAGTCCCAGAGCCAGATCGCGGCGACCGGCGGCAGGAACACCAGGGCACCCGCGCGCAGCAGTCGGTCGGTGGTGCTGCGGGGCGCGGCGGGCTGGTCGTACGGGTTCACGGCTGGTCCATCGTTCACGTGTGCGGGGGTAGCGGGGGCAGACGCGAACCGTACACGAACCGGGCTCCGATCCGGCATTCGCTGACCCGCCGTCAGGCCGTCCGCCGCAGCCCTCCTATCCTGCCCGGATGAACAGAGCGATCGAACTGGTGGTCTTCGACTGCGACGGCGTCCTGGTGGACAGCGAGCGGATCGCCGTCCGGGTGAACGTCGAGCTCGGGGCCGAACTCGGGTGGCCGCTCACCGAGCAGGAGGTGGTGGAGCGCTTCATCGGGCGCTCCTCCGCCTCGATCGCCGAGCAGTGGGCCGAGCGGCTGGGGCCGGAGGCCGGGCCGCTGTGGAGGAAGCTGTTCGCCGCACGGCACGCGGCGGCGGTCGACACCGGGCTGCTCCCGGTGGACGGGATCGCCGAGGCGCTCGCCGGGCTCACCCTGCCGAGCTGCGTGGCCTCCAGCGGGGAGCACGCCAAGATGCGGCACACCCTCGGCCGCACCGGCCTGTACCCGTACTTCGAGGGCCGGATCTTCAGCGCCACCGAGGTCGCCCACGGCAAGCCCGCCCCCGACCTCTTCCTGCACGCGGCCCGGAGCTCCGGCGTCGACCCCGCCGCCTGCGTGGTGGTCGAGGACAGCCGCCACGGCGTGCAGGCCGCCCGGGCGGCGGGGATGCGCTCGCTCGGCTACGCGGGCGGTCTGACCCCGGCCGCCTGGCTGGAGGGCCCGGGCACCACGGTCTTCACCGACATGCGGGACCTCCCGGCCCTGGTCGCCTCGCTCTGACCGCGGACGCCCGCCTCAGAGCCCCGGCAGCGAGTCCTGCTCCCCCGGCACCACCCTGGTGCCCTCCTCGGGGCCGCGGCAGCCCGGGCCCAGGCGCAGGATGCGGGACTCCGGGTCGTGCAGCGGACGGCCGCAGCGGCGGCAGCGGAGCACCGGCGGCTCGGCGGCGGCACCGGCCGGCGCGGGGATCAGGGCGGACTCCTCGGACTGCATCGGGCCAGTCTGACGGACCGTCCGTCCCCGGACCACCGCCGGGGGCCGCCTCCCCGCCCCGTCGCCCACCGGCTGCCCGGGTGACAAGACGTTTCCGCTGCGCCCGGCGGGCCGTTGGGAAGGGCATGACGAAGACGTGGAAGATCCTCATCGCCCTCCTGGTCGCCCTCGGCCTCGGCGGCCTCCTGGCCGCCGCCGCGGCGGCCCGGGAGTGACCCCTCGCCAGCGCCCGGACGGCCCGCCCGAGGACGGGCCACCGGCCGCCGCGCGGACGCGCACCCGACTCAGCCGAGATCCCCTCCCACCTCGGCTCCCCCCGCCGCGTCCGGACGGGTCAGCGCGAGGACGTACTCCTCGGCCTTGACCGCCAGGTGCAGCGGCAGCGGTAGCCCGAGCGGATCGTAGTCGTCGTGGAAACGCAGCTGATGGGCCAGCGTGGCGTACTCGACGGGGCGGTCCGCAGGCACGTCCGTCCGGCCCACCGACGCCAGCGCGGCCGTGGACAGGCAAGCCTGGACGGTGAGTTCGAGGAACTGCGGGTTCCAGGCCCGCTTGGACGGCGCGGTCGGCCACGCCGGGTCGGGCACCAGCTTCAGCAGGTCCCGCCGCGCGGCAGCCGTGGCCGGGACGTCCGCCGTACTGCCGAACACCCGGTTGTCGGGGTCGGTCCCCGGCGCGGTCCACAGGCCCGTGGTGAGCCCCGGCACCATCCCGGTCCCGGCCGGGGCGTACCACTCGGGGACCTCCTCCCGTCCACAGTCGTCCCGTACCAGCACCACCCGCAGATCCGGACCGTAGACCGCAGCCCGCTGGTGGCGCCCCTGGTCCAGCGCGACCAGGTCACGGACCAGCGTGCCGTGCGCGAGACCCGGCCAACTCCGGCGCAGGTTACCTACCTCGGCGAGCAGCACCGTCGGCCGGTCGCGGGTCTGGTACAGCACCGTCCTGATCCGTTCCGCCGTCACCACCGCCCCGGCGGAGGTGTCACGGCCGAGCCGGAGCAGCAGTTCGGAGTAGGGAACCCAGGAGTTGGTCCCCTCGTCCCACCCGCGAACCGGGTGCACCTCCTCGTCCGGTCGGATCCGCAGGGCAACCAGCCGCTGCTCGCGGGCCCGGCCCCGGCGGTCGCCCTGACACCTGATCACCCGAAGTGCCAGGTACTGGAGTCGGTCCGGAAGACCGGGGACCTGGTGCTCGGGGGTGATCACAGCCCCCAACTGCCGCAGACCGTCGAGAAGTGCCTTCCTGATCCGAATGCCCAGATCCGCGGCACCTTCCTCGGGCGGCACCAGGAACTGGCTGAGCCGGCCGGCCTGCGCACAACCGAGCCTGATCGCGTCCTTCGGATCGGTCCCCGGCTGCCCGAAGGCCTCTGGGCCACTCAGCTCCACCAGGGCCAGGGCCCGGCCGGCGGGTGCTCCCAGCAGCTCCGCCGTGGCACGTGCACGGCATCGCATCGCCTCGGCCCAGGCGGCCCCCCGACCGCCGTCGCCCGACGGCGCCGGGAGCGGCTGCCCCAGAACGCCGATGCCGATCAGCCGGATCCTCAGTCGAACGCCGTCCGTCTCGCACTCCCACTCCTCGGCAGCGCCGGGCCGGACTGCCGGGATGCCGGACAACTCTTCGAGGGCGGCAGTCAGTTCCTCCTTGGCCTGCTCGGACTGCCATAGCAGGTCCAGCCGGAGCGGCTCCCCGTCCAGAACGCCTCGGAGCCGCTGACGGCGGCCCGCGGCTCTGGCCGCCCCGTCCTTCTTCGCCTCCTTCGTGAGCAGTACGGGCTTGGTGACCTTCGCGGCCCGGACCAGGTCCGGCACCCGGCGCAGCTCCCAGCCCAGGCCCTCGGCCACCCAGTCGTCCAGGAGCGAACGCTCCAAGGGCATCAATCCGGTCCGTACCTTGTGCAGGTACCCCTTGCCGCCAGAGGCCATCGTGTTGCCGTACACCACGCCGGCCGCCACGCCGTCACGCCCGAGCAGCCACGGCACCGGCTCGCCGATCAGCTCCTCCGCCTTGGGATAGCTGCGGCGCAGGTCGAGGTCGGGCAGCAGGTCGGCCAGCTCGCTGTGTCGCCGCCAGCCGACCCTCCCCTGGTGGCGGTCGTACCGGACCGAGCTGTCGACCAACCGGACCCGCTCGACCGTTTCCGGCTGCCACGGGATCGGTGCGTCCACCAGGACCGTCGCTCCCTGCCCCTGGGGGAGCCAGACTGAGTCGGTCGACACCCAGCGCCGGATGCCGGTCGACACGTGCACCCTGAAGCGCTCGGCGAAGGGCACCGTGTGCACGGTGATCGCGACCGTGCCGGAGTAGTACCAGGCACGCTTCCCGACCACGTACTTCCGGGGCGGCCAGCTCACCAGCTCGGTACCCTGCTCACGGCTGACGATCCGGAACCGCACGTCCACCCCCTGGCTGCGGAACGGCCGGGCGGCGAGTCGGGCGGCGATCCACTCCGGCAGCAGGTGGTAGAGCCGCTGGTCCGGCAGAGCGGTTCCCCCGGGCGACAGAGCCGAGGCGGTCAGCTCGATGTCCTCCTCCTGCCATGACAACCCACCGATGCCCTCCAGGAGTTCGACCGCCCGCAGCTGCTGCTCGTCGTCGCGCCCGGCCACCGATCCGAGCACCCAGGCATTGAGCACCGGCCGCACCACCTCCTCCGGGACCGCCTCCCTGGCGTACAGCCAGGCGTCCGCCGTACCCGACCCGACGCCACGGCCGGTCGCGACCACGCCGGGCGCCACCACCCGCAGCAGTCCGTTGAGTTGACGGATCGGCAGCCCGGTCGGCTGCTCACCGCGCCGCAGGCGCTGCCGGTACAGCTGTTGGAGGCCGGCCCGGAGCGGCTCCGGGAAGGCGATGGTGGTGTGCGGTTCCCGCCAAGGCCCGGTGGCCGGGGCCGGCTCGTAGGCGGTGGTACGGATCACGGGGTACAACCGGGGGCTTCCCTTCGGTCAGCGCCGAGCCGCAGACAGCGGCCGAGAGCGGCGTGCAGCGGGCCGTAGAGGGCCCGGACGATGTAGCGATCGGCGGGGTCGAGCGGTGCGACCGCTTCCGGAGCCGGGCCGCCAGGCTCCGGCGTGCGGTCATCGAGGCAGTAGGGATCGAGGACGTCCAGCATGCTGTGCAGCAGGCTGGTCCGCGGGGTGTCGGGCTCCGGCGGAACGGCTGCGCGGCCGGGGGCGAACGCGGCGTCCACGAAGACGACCCGGGCGGGCACGGCCCCGCGCAGGAGCCGGCCGATCACCTGCCAGATCAACACCATGAGGTCCCAGGTGACCGGCTCGCGGTCAGCACCTAGCCTGCTCCAGGCCAGGCTCCGGGCGAGCAGCCGGTGCCACTCGGCGCGCGCCGCAGCCCGGGCGGCCCGGGCCCCCTGGTCCAGCGAGGACTCACCGGCGACCCGCTCCGCGAAGTCACCGCTCGCCACTGCGCGCACCTGCCAGTCGTTAACCGCGTGCACCGCCAGGCCAAGGTCGTCCGGCCTCGGGTTCGGCCGGACCAGGAAGTAGACGGTGCCGATCGCCGCCTGCTGCTCCTTGTTGAGGATGTTGTGACCGCGCTCGACCGCGAGCAGCGGCGCCACCAGGATCTCGGCCGGAGTGTCCGCCAGGGTCTCGACGTCACCGCGGCGGAGGACTCCGGCGTGGTGCTCGTCCCCCTCGATCGACAGCTCGTCCGGAACCGTGTGGTCGTCGTCCGAGGCGAGTCTGAGCACCCTTCCCCGCCACCGCGGGCCGAGCCCGTGCAGAGTGTCCGCCACCTCGCGGGCCTCCTCGTAGCTGCCCACCAGGAGCAGGATGTGGCGCCTTTCGTCCGGCAGTGCGGCGAGCTCCCGGCGCAGCCGGCTACCGGTCCCGTCGTCGTCCTCGGCGCCCACGGCGGTGACCATCCGGCACAGCAGGTCGGTCCGCTGGTCCTGGTCGCTACCGGAGACGGTGGCCGGGCGGCCGCCGATCTCGGCGAACTCGATCCGGAACTCGCTGAGTTCGGCGATCCGGTCGAGCTCGCTGCGGTCGGGCTCAATGATCACACCGATCGGCACCGGTACGTGATAGCGGCTGGAGGTGCCGGCCCAGCTGCTGCCAGACATCAGCAGGACGTTGGTGCCGGGCCGGTTGTCGACCGTCGGCAGACCGGGGAGCACACGGAGCAGCTCCCGGCCCATCCCACTGCACCGGAAGAACCTCAACTGGCCGTTCTGAAGCCCTCCTTCTTCCCGTCCGTGGACCAGGAACTGAAACGCCAGCATGTTGCCCATCGGCTCCTCGGGCACGATCGGCCCGTAGTCCGGTGGCCGACGGTACATCAGGCTGAATCCCAGGTTGAGTGCCACCTGGACCCTCGGCCACATCGCGTTCACCAGCGCCAGCCTGGGTTCCAAGGCGCACAGCAGCAGGGTGAACTCGAACAGGAGGGCCTGCTCGTCCAGCCAGTCCTCAGCCGACCTCGGTTCGGTGGGCCAGGTCCTCGGCGTCCGTCCCTGCGCACGCCGGAGCTCCCGCTCCGCCTCGCGCCGCGCGAGCTCGGCTTCGTAGGCGGCCCGCTTCAGTCGTAGGACGGGCTCCAGATCGAGCAGCTCGACCACGAACTCGGCGAGCCTGGGCCGGGTGTTAGCCTGATAGGTGGTCTGGAGCAATTCGTTCATCAGGCCGGTGAGTTGGACGTCACCCGGCCTGCTCGGGCTACGATCGCCGAACGGGTTCTCCCGGAACACCTTCAGGCGCTCGCTCAGGTCCGCCCGGGCCTTGGCCCAGGACGCGGCCACCGCCTCGTCGGGCGGCGAGGCGGCCTTGGGCCCACCACCCTCCCCGGACTCCTCCACGGCCGTCGGGTACCGCATGGCCAGCAGCCCCTCCTGGAGGTACCTGGCGCTGAAGTAGCCGGGGCTCACCCGCTTCCGCAGCCGGGGCTCCCCTGCCAGTCGTGCGTACAGCCGGTCGGTAGCCAGGTTCACGGTGCTGACCGCCACCGACCAGTTCTCCACGTCCCGGTTGGACAGCTGGATCCGGCCGCCTCCGGTCAACTCCCGCCCTCGGTGGGCGTTGAGCTCGCTCACCAGGTCGTCTCCGTCCACACCGTCGGCCAGCACCACGGCGGGGGCGAACATCTGGTCGAGCTGGATCTGCACCCGGTCCACCTCGTCCACGATCACCAGATCGCTCCGCCGGGCGGCCAGCTCCAGGTAACGGAGCCGCTCGCCGTTCTGGACCCACGGCACCCGGGAGTCGACCAGTCCGGCCGGTGTGGCGACCCACACGTCAGCGTCCACCAGCTCACGGGCACCGCGGTGGCGCGGACAGCGGCTCCAGTAGGGACAGGCCCGTCGGCGCTCCTGCCAGCGCTCACCGTCCGTGGAGCGCGCCGCGGTGGACGCACGCGGCCGCAGGGTGGTGCAGGGCGCGTCTGCGAAGGCGAGCAGCTCCGGCACGTCCTCCGGCCCGTCGCCAGCCTGCTCCGCGCGCAGCGCGTTCACCGCGCACGAGGTGCTCAGGTAGTCGAAGGCCGGGTCGTGGTGTCCGAGCAGGTTGCGATCGCCCCGCCCGGCCAGACGGCGGTGCAGCCGCTCGGCGTGCTGCTCTCGGCTCGACGCTCCGATCACCGGCGCGGCCGACTTCTGCTCCGGCCCGAGGTGAAGGTTGTAGAGCCGGACCAGCTTGAGCAGTTCGGCCACGTCTCCGACCACCACGGCCACCCGGAGGCCGAGGCGCGCCAGATGCACCGTCAGGACGTCCCGCAGGGTGGACTTTCCCGCGCCCACGATCCCCAGCAGGTGCTGGAGACCCGCCACCGTGAACCTCCCGGCCGGTTCGAACCCGTCACCACTGGGTGTGGAGAAGGAGATCCGGTCCAGGCGTCCGTGCCAGTCCCGGTGCTCCAGCTCGTCCATCCGGGCCGCGGTCACCAGCAGTTCGGCCTTGTCCACGGTCAACGGCGCACCCGCGCCCGCGGGGAGGATCGCCAGGTCGTGGGCTTTCGGCCGGGGCCCCGGCACCTCCTCCAGCCGGACGGTGGTGGTGAAACGACCGAGGGCGAAGCCGTGCGGGCCGGCGCCGGCCATCGGCAGCTCCCGGGCCTCCCAGGGCGGAGCCTGCGCCAGCAGCCGGTCGTAGTGGCCCCAACGGTCCTCCGCCACTGTCAAGTTGACGATTCGACGGGCCGGGGCGGTCGGGTCGGGGACGTCGAACCCCCGCAGCGCGACCGGCCAGCGCTGGTACTCCTGAAGCGCCTCAGCCCAGGCCGCCGGGCGGGCCAGGGTCCACAGCGAGTACCTGGCCTTGCGGAGCATGTCGGCACTCCTGGAACCGAGTTCGGGCTCCCGGGCCGCGAGGTACGGGTGACCGCTGAACAACGGCCAGGCCGCCTCCGCCGGATCACCGGGCAGCAGCAGCTGCTGCAGATGTAGGCCGAGCTCCACCTCGCAGAGCGTCCGCAGCCGTTCCGGCTTCGGCTTCGGTTCCGGCGCACGCTCGTGCAGTTGCCCGACCACGTCGCGGAACGGCTCCACCGTACTACGCATGTCCCTCCTCCTCCCGGCCGGCGGCCGGATCCGTCACCAACTCCAGGAACTCACGGACCGACAGCAACCCCACGCCTGCCGGGAGCAGGCCCTCGATCAGCCCGCGGACCCCCTCGTGCTCGCGGAGCATCCGGTCCGGCACCACCACCAGGGCGGCCCCGTGCGCCCCGGTCCACCCGGCCGACGCCCAGGCTCCGAGCACGGTGGGCTGAACCCGATCGTGGATCCGCCACACGGCGGTCCGCCCGGTCGGCAGGCTGGCGCGGTACCAGCCGGGCCGGTCGTCGACCGGCCCTGACCTGACCTTCAACCGGGCCAGCGTCCGCCGCACCCGGCGCTCGGTCCGGCCGGACGCCCCGCCGAACAACAGTCGCAGCTGGGCGGTCAGCACACGTGCGCCGGCGGCCGGGAAGGTGTCCACCGGCCCTCCCAGTGGGCAGCTGCCGCCCTCGCACCAGACCAGCCGCCTCTTCGCGGCCAGCGCGGGAAGCCGGCAGCTCACGCATCGAACCGCCTCGCCTCCGGCCCCCGGGCCTGGGGTGAAGGGGTCGTAGAGCTGGCTCACCCGCCGCCAGACCGCCGTCGCCCTCGGATCCATTCGCAGCCGCTGGACCTCCACCTCGGTCAGCACCGGACGGTCCGTCAAGAAGTCGCGACACTCGCCGAACCCGAGGAGACCGCCGCGCACGGTCTCGTTCAACCGCGCCAAGGCCCGGCGCTCCAGTAGACCACCGGCCCAGGCCGAAGCCAGCTCGAAACAACTCCGGGTCGGTCGGCGTACCACCGGGTCCAGCAGTCTGGTGCCCGGCCGAAGGACTCCCGGCCGCAGGGACAACGGCCACTCCTCCACCGGCCGCTGGGCACACCAGTCGAGCAGACCCGGAACACCGGAAGGCGGCTCCCGGTCCTGCCGCAGCGAGTGCAGCACCATCCGGTCCAGGGTCAGCTGGACCACGGGCGGATAGGGCAGCGAGAACGAGCCGATCCTGGCCCCGCCATCCAGCATCAGGACCGACCGGGCCACCGCGCCGAGCAGCTCGAGGTCGGGCGCCGCCTCTGCCGGAGTCACCGCGCCACCGCCCCGCTGTCGCGGGCCGAGCACCAACGCCCGACCTCGCAGCGGCGGCACCCCTCACCCGGCTTCGCCTCGAAGCGGTCGTCGCCGTGCCACGGTGCTACGCCGCTCCTCAGCACCCGCTCGGCCATCGCGAGGACCTCCGGGGTGAGCGGATCGAGGATCTCCAGGTCCGCCCCATCCGGGCGGAGCGTCTCCAGTTCCACTCGGCTCCGGAACGGACTGCCGCCGAGCTCGCCACGTGCCAGCAGCACGACGCCCAAGGCCAGCTGCGGATATGCCAGCAGTGGATCCCGGTCCCGGCGACGGGTGATCGTGGTCTTGGTTTCCCGCCACACCCAGGAGTCGCCGTCCAGGTAGAGCAGGTCGGGCTCGGCCAGCACCACCACATCGGCGTCCGTGTCCTCATGGGCCAGCTTCGGCTCGACCCTGGGTCGCCATTCGCCGACGGTGCGACGCGGACAGACCTTCGCGTGTTGGCGGAGCATGGCGGTGGCCACCTCGCGCTCCTCCAGGGCGAGTTCGTGCCCGCCCGCGTCCCAGTCCGCCACGACGTCGGGCTCGCACGGCTCGCTTCCGTCGGGGCCGTGGCGCGCGGCGAGCCAAGCGTGCACCGCACGGCCGCGCTCGGGAGACCCCGCGTACTCCACCGAACGGTCGACCGGGAGCATCCGCGCCCGCAGGTAGTACTGGGCCGGACAGGCCGCGTAGGACCGGCCGTTGGTCGCCGACCAGCTTCGCCGCGGCCGCTCGCGGTCCTGGACTCCGAGCAGGCCCGGCGCCTTCGGCAGCGCCGGGCAGACCGCCGAGTAGACACATCCGACGCAGGCTGTCCCCGGGCGGTACTCCTCCGCCGCGAGCAGCGCCGCCAGTGCTGGACGGCCGTGCTCGCGGTAGAGCGCCAGAGCGGCGTCCCGGTCACCGTCGAACAGGACCTCGGTGCTGCCATCGGCCATGCCGAACCGCACGATCCGCACCCGCTCCGCACGCGAGGAGGCTTCGCCCTCGGCCACCACCAGGGCAGCGAGGGCCAGTTCAGCACGGCTCTTTTCCCGGGAGTCCGAGCGGTTCACCGGCCACCGCAGCTCCCGCACGGCGCCGTCGGGCGAGCGGAAGCACCGGCCCCATACCGTGATCCGGACCCGACGCACCCCGTGCTCGTCCGGCTCCCGCAGCTCGTGGTCGTAGACCCATGGCTGACGGGCCGGGACCAGCTCTCCACCCTGCGGGAAAGTCCGCAGGTACCCGGCCACGGCATGGTCGGTCCAGTTCCGGACCCCATCGTGGAGCCAGGACCTGCGGAAACCGCTGCCCCGCTCGATCCGGTCCAGCTCGTCCATGAACGGGCCATTGGTGAAATCGTTCAGCCGTTCCCTTTTCCGGTGGCGGCGCACAGTAGGGGAAAGGCCACGTGCCTTCATCGAGTCCGCAGCCGGGCACCGGTACTTCTCCGGGCCGAACATTCCCACGGACACCTTGACGACAGCGGGATCTCCCGTGACTCCGCCGAGGCTGTGCCAGGCTGCCATACTGTCTGGACCTTTCTTTCGTCGATTGGGCGGTTGTGCGGGCTGGGGATCTGATCGGCGGCCGGTATCGGCTGCACGAAATGCTTGGCAGGGGAAATCAAGGGCATGTCGCGCGAGCTACGAACGAGCTGACCGGCGCCCCGGTGGCGGTCAAGCTCCAGGCCCCGCGGACCTTTGAGTCGACCGACGACTACCGGTACTTCGGCGGGGAGCTAGAGCGCGAGTACGACGTCGGGAAGGCACTGACTGGCATCGAGGGAGTTCCTCGGACCCACTGGCAAGGCGAGCACCATGGCGCTCGCTACCTGGTGATGGATTTGGTCGACGGCGTGACCCTGGCTCACCTGGTGAAGCAATCCGCCCCGTTCAGCCGCGACGTCATGGCAGCCGTGCTCGACCAACTGTGCGCAACGGTCGCCGAACTGCACCGTCGCGGCTACGTGCATCGAGACATCAAGCCGGACAACGTCATGGTGTGCCCCAACGGTCGAGTGCTCCTGATCGATGTAGGCATCGCCGTACTCTCGGGGCACTGCGACTACCCTCGTGGCACAGCTGGTTACGCGGCTCCCGAGCAATACCTCGCCACCACCCTGACCGGACAGGCAGACGTCTTCGCGCTCGGCTGTGTTCTGCTCAAGATGGGCACCCTGGATCTCCCGTACGGCGACACCCTGGACGAACGCCCCAACAGGGGGACCCACCAGTACCCCGAGGGCTTCCGGACCAGCATGAACGAGGAGCTGTACACCCTCGGTCTGGCCATGACCGCCTGGGATCCAGCCGAGCGGCCGAACGGCGCCGCCCTGGTCCGCGAGTACCTCCAGCCGCTGCTGCCCCGGCGCGGTGAGCCGGCCAACCCGAAGGCCCCGAAGCCCGACCCGACCGCCTGGTACCGGGACTGAGCATCCCTCACCCCTCTCCTTCCAGTGCGGCCAGCCGCTCGGCCATCTCCTTCGCCTGCTCCGCCAACCCCAACCGCCTGAACAGCTCCTCCCCGCGGCGGAGTGGCTCGACAGCACCTCCTCTGTCACCTGCCGCCAGCAGCGCCTCCCCGAGCAACACTCTGGTCCGGGCCTCGTTCCGGGTGTAGCTGAGGGCCTGGTACCGCTCGGCTGCTTCCGCGAACCATTCGGCGGCGCCCCGGTGATCACCCTGTTCGGCGCTGATCCGTCCGAGTTGGACCAGGGCGTCCGCCAGGCCGTTGGTGTCCGTGGTCGTACTGAACAGCGCCACAGCGCTCTCCAGGTAGTCCACAGCTTTCCCGGGCTGGCCCAGTCGGCCCCAGACGGACCCCAGACCGCTCCTCGCCCCGGCCTCCGCTACCGGGTTCCCCAACTGGTTGAACGTCGCCACGGTGCGCTCGAAGCTGGTCAGCGCCTCCTGCAGCTCCCCGTGCTCGCTCTGCAGAATGGCCATGGCCTTGAGGCCGAATGCCTCCCCGATGGCGTCCCCGCCGTCCTTGCTCAGCTTGATGGCCCGGGCCAGGTTCGTCTTCGCCAGGCTGTACTGCCCCTCTCCCAGGCCGCGCCGGGAGCCGGCCAACAGCCGCATCGTCGTGGCCTGTTCGGCCAGGGTCGCCTCGGAGTCGGCCATCTGCCCGACCCGCTCCAGGTTCTGCACGGCGTCCCCATGACGGTTCCGCCGCCACTGGTAGGTGACCAGCGCCATCGACAGCAACCAGGCGTACCGACTCAGACCCTCCTCCCGGGCCAGCCGGATGAGCTCCTGCAGGCCCGGGTACTCCCGGTCGAACCAGGCCATCGCCCTGCCGGCCCCCAGCACCTCCACGGGCTCGAGGCCGACCGGTGGCGTACCGATCGGCAGCGACCGCCCCGGTACCAACTGCCGGTCGCACCACCACACCTGCTGCAACGACAGCTCCAGCAGCCGCTCCAGCACACTCCGGCGCTCCTCCGGTGTGCGCAGCCCGGCCAACTCCACGGCATGGTCCCGGACCAGATCGTGCAGCTCGAACCGGTCGTACTTCGGGCAAGAGAGGAGGTGCAGGTCCTTGAGCTCCCGGGCTGCGGCGGCCACGCCTGGCCGCTCACCTTCCGGAGTCAGCCCGGTGAGCGCGTGCAGCCCGGCTGACGGCCCCGGATGCACACCGAGTCTCCAGTACAACTGCTGCGCTGGGTGGGAAAGTCGGCGATGGGTGCTCTGGAGCGCCGCCCGCACGCCAGTCGACTCGCCAGCGATCTCGAGCGAGTCCAGCCGTCGGCCGGGTGCGCGCATCGACCTCGCGAGCCCCTGAAGCCCGGGGTCACCGATCCCGTGGAAGCCAGAGGCGAGCACCGAGAGCGCCAGCGGCAGCCGGTCGCAGCGCTCGGCGAGCTCCGCGAGCAACGGCCCATTCCTGCGCACCACTCCGGGATCGAGCGGCCGGGCCAACAGCTCGACGGCCCGCCCCGGCGTCAACGGGGCGACCTCGACCAACTGCGCCCGCTGTGCGACCAGCCCGCGGAGCCGCCGGCGGCTGACCACCAGCGTCGCGCAGGATTGGCCGCCCGGTAGCAGCGGACGGACCTGGTCGGCACTGACCGCATTGTCGAGGACCACGAGTACCGCCCTCCTCGCCAGAGCGGACCGGTAACTTCCCACCATGCCCTCCAAGCTGCGGGAGGCAGGGTCGACCCCAAGGTCGTGCAGGAACCTGGGCAGCACTTGGGCCGCGTCGAGCGGCTCTCCGTTCGCGGTGAATCCCTGAAGGTCGGCGTACAGCGTTCCGTCCGGGAACTCCTGGTCCTCGATCCGGCCGCCCCAGCTCGCCGCCGCTGTGGTCTTCCCGACCCCACCCGGACCGACCAGGACTGCCAGCCGTGCTTTCCGCACCAGCAACAGGTCGTCCAACTGCCGGTGGACTTCCTGGACTCCCACCGGGTCCGGTGCCACGAAGGGGAGCTGACGCTGCACCAAGGACGCTGACCGAACTGCGGTCAGCTCCCGATAGACGGCCTCCAACCGCTGGCTCGGTACGTCGGGCCACGCGCTGTACGCCTGCCTGATCCTGGTCCGGTCCTCTCCCATGAGCCGCAGCTCCACTTCGAACAGTGACTCGTCCGACGGCCACCGCGTACGCAGCCACCCCATCTGTGCCGCCACCTCCTCGGCCGCCCCCACCCGCAGCTCCGCGTGCAGCCAGCGCGCCCATCCCTCGCGGTGCTCGTCGTCCAGGCTCCGCCGCCACCTGTCGAATGTCTCCGGCAGACCGTCGAGTGGCGCTTCCCCCCAGCCCTCGAGCCACGTGCGCAGCTCGGCCCGGGACTCCTGGTCACCGTCACCGGTCAGCCCTGTCACCGCGCGGCGGTACCTGAACACATCGACATCGGAATCGACTACTTCGACTCGGAACATCCCCTTCCGATTCCTCGCCGGAATGACCCGGGGAAGCCGCCTCCGCAGCTCACGCACGTGCTCCCGGAGGTTTCCCGTGGTCCATTTCCCCCCTGGCCAGAGATGATCCGCGATGGCCTCGTGCGAGACCTCGCACCCTTCCGAGAGGAGAGCGAGAGCCAGAATCGCCCTTCCGAACGGGGGCAGTTCGACCGGAACTCCCCCGTCCTTCACCTCGACGCGCCCCAACAGACGGAACTCCACAATGCACACCTCCCCTGACCCGAGCCCTATCGACTTCCCCGGTCGCCCAAGAGGAATCATGCCATCTCCGAATTCGGGCCTCCTGACGTTCTCCTGACGTTTTCGGTCGACGCGATGTCCGCCGGCGCTGCCACACTGACCGCAGTCGGCCTGACCAATCGGCCGCGAATCGTCATTACGCCTGGAAGAGGAGCACGCCATGACCTACCCTCCGCACCGCAAGCGCCGCCGCACCGAGCGCCCGAAGCCAGGTGCGCCGGCCCCGCAGCCGCACCCCACCGAGGAGGAGGCCCCGACCACGAACGCCTGAAAGGTCAGCAGCGGCCCGGCCAGAGCCGCGCCGCTGCTGACCAGTGAAGTCGGAGGTCAGACGGTGCCCTGGGTGTATTCGGGCCGGGCCTCGGCCGCTGCGGGCACCGCGTCCGGCGCCGACTCCGGCTCCGCGTCCGGCTCGCCGTCCGTGTCCTCGGGGTCGGCGTTGAGCTCGGTGAGCATCTGCGGGGTGAAGCCGAAGAAGTAGGTGGCGAGGAAGCCGACCAGGTAGCCGGTGAGCAGCCCGCCGGCGTAGACGGCGACGGTGGTGGCCAGGCTGCCCTCGCCCTGGAGGAGCGGGAAGAGCGCCCAGCCGGAGGGGCCGATGGCGGTCGAACCGACCGTGGTGCCCAGCTGGTTGAAGAGTCCGACGAAGGCGCCGCCGGCCGCGCCGCCGACACAGGCGGTGACGAAGGGGCGGCCGAGCGGGAGGGAGACCCCGTAGATCAGCGGCTCGCCGACGCCCAGGAAGCCGGCCGGGAGGGCGGACTTGATGGTGGCGCGGATCGAGCGGTTGCGGCGCAGGCGGTGGTAGACCGCCACCGCGCAGCCGACCTGGCCCGCCCCGGCCATCGCCAGGATGGGGAGCAGCACGGTGTAGCCCTGCTGCTCGATCAGGGTGGTGTGGATCGGGATGAGCGCCTGGTGCAGGCCGAGCATCACCAGCGGGAGGAAGAGCCCGCCGAGGACCAGTCCGGCGAAGGCGCCGCCGCTGGCCAGCAGCCAGGTGGCGAACGACCCGATGGCGGTGGAGACCTCACCGGCCAGGAACATCAGGCCGTAGAGCGTGACCAGGCCGGTGAGCAGCACGGTCAGGGTCGGGGTGACCAGGACGTCCAGTGCCTCGGGCACCCAGCGGCGGCACCACTTCTCGATGTACACGGCGAGCAGGGCCGCGCCCAGCGCCCCGAGCACCCCGCCCTGGCCGGGCGAGAGCGTCTCGCCGAAGACGGTGACCTTGGCGACGCCGGCGAAGACGATGACGGAGGCGACCGCACCGCCGAGGATCGGAGTGCCGCCGAACTCCTTGGCGGTGTTGTAGCCGACGAAGACGGCGATCAGCGACATGAAGCCGGAGGCGATCGCACCCAGGGCGGGCACCAGGGCCGGGGCCCAACCGAGGTTGGCCAACAGGCCGTTGAGGCCGGCCACGATGCCGCAGCCGATCAGGGCGGGGATCAGCGGCACGAAGATGTTGGCGATCCGGCGGAGCATCAGCTTCACCGGGGTGGCGTTCTTCGCCTTCTGCGCCGCCTTGATCTCGGCGCCCCGGTCGGCGAGCTGCTCGGCGCTCTGCGCCTTGGGGGCGGCGTCCACGAGCTTCTGCAGCTCGGGGGTGACCTTGGCGACGGTGCCCGGGCCGAGCACGATCTGGTAGGTGTCGTCCTCGACGGTACCCATCACGGCCGGGAGCGCCTTGAGTTCGGCCTCCTGGACCAGGGAGCGGTCACGCAGCCCCAGGCGCAGTCGGGTCATGCAGTGGGCGATGGAGGTGATGTTGCCGGGGCCTCCGACCAGCGGAAGTATCGCGGCGGCGGTGGCGCGGTTCTTGTCGTCCGTCATGGTGCTTCTGCCTTGCTGAAAGGGGGTGTTGAGGTGGGTCGGGGTCAGACCGCGAGCAGCGCTGCGCGCAGGTGGCCGTGGTGTTCGTCGAGGAGGCGGGCGGCGGTGGGGCCGTCGACGTCGGCGAGGACCACCAGGATGGCGTTCTTGACCTCGCCGTCGGTGGCGGTCAGGGCGGCCTCGACGGTGGCGTCGTCGGCGCCGGTGGCCTGGGCGACGATCCGGCGGCAGCGGGCGCGGAGCTTCTCGTTGGAGGCCCGCACGTCCACCATCAGGTTCCCGTAGGTCTTGCCGAGCCGGATCATGGTCACGGTGGAGAGCAGGTTGAGCACCAGCTTCTGGGCCGTACCGGACTTCAACCGGGTGGAGCCGCTGAGGAATTCGGGGCCGACCTCCACCTCGACGGGGTGTTCGGCGGCCGCTCCGAGCGCGGAGTCGGCGTTGCAGGAGAGCCCGATGGTGAGCGCGCCCAGGCGGCGGGCGTACGCGACGGCGCCCACCGCGTAGGGGGTGCGGCCGGAGGCCGAGATGCCGACCACCACGTCGTCGGGGGTCAACTCCAGGGCGGCCAGGTCGGCTTCGGCGAGCTCCACGCTGTCCTCGGCGCCCTCGACGGCGGTGACCATGGCCTGGCGGCCGCCGGCGATCAGGCCGACCACCTGGCCGGGACCGGTGTTGAAGGTGGGCGGGCACTCGCTGGCGTCCAGGACGCCCATCCGCCCGGCCGTCCCGGCTCCCGCGTAGACCAGCCGGCCGCCCCGGGCCATCCGTCCGGCGGTGGCGTCGATCGCCGCGGCGATCTCCGGAAGCCGGCGGGCCACCGCCTCCGCGACGGTGCGGTCCTCGCCGTTCATCAGGGTGACGATCTCCAGGGTGGAGAGCCGGTCGATCTCGGCGAGTTCGGGGCGGAACGCCTCGGTGGCCAAGGTCTCCAGCTGGGCGCGGAGTTCGGCGTACGGGGCAGGGGTCGCGGCGGTCCCGGCGGCGGTGGCGGGCTGACTGGTCATCAGGGGCGGCCTTTCTTCGGGGAGGCGTGGCCGTGGCGGGGCGCCAGGGCCTGGTAGGTGGCGGCCAGGGCGGGGGCCGCGGTGGCGTAGGTGCGCTGGACGACCCCGATGCAGAGGCAGTCCACGACGAAGAGCTGGCTGAGCCGGGAGGCCATCGCGGCGGGCCGCAGCGAGGTCTCGTAGCCGCTGCTGGTGGCCAGCACCAGATCGGCGGCCAGGGCCACCGGCGAGTCGGGGCGGGCGGTGAGCGCGATGGTGAAGGCGCCGTTCCCGGCGGCGCGGCGCAGCGGCTCCACGACGTCCTGGGTGGAGCCGGAGTCGGAGACGGCGATGGCCACGTCCCCCGGGCGCAGCTGCACGGCGGTGGTGAGCGCGAGGTGCGGGTCCAGGTGGGCCTGGGCGATCAGGCCGATCCGCTGGAGCTTCTGCATCAGGTCCTGCGCCACCAGACCGGAGGCGCCGATGCCGTAGACCTCGGTGCGGCGGGCGGCGGCCACGGCCGTCACGGCCCGCTCCAGCCGCGCCGGATCGAGGAGTTCCACGGTGTCGGCCAGCGTGCGGCGCCCGTCGCGGGCCAGCTTGGCGATCACCTCGGCGGGCGGGTCGTCCACCGTGATGTCCCCGGTCACCGCCGGCCCGCCGGCCGGGCGCCGGGCCGCGTCCTCGGCCAGCGCCAGCCGCAGGTCGCGGTAGCCGGGGTAGCCGAGCAGGCGCGCGGTGCGGACCACGGTGGCCTCGCTGGTGCCGGTGCGGCCGGCCAGCTCGGTGACGCTGAGGCGGGCGCACCCGGCCGGGTCCGCCGCCACGGCCGCGGCGACCCGGCCCATGGCCGGGGTCATCTCCGCCTGCCGCTCGCTGATCCGGGCCGTCAGCGGGCGGGGGAAAGTTTCCTTCTCCGATGCGCTCACACCTGAAGGATATTTTCATCCCCGCCCGCCCACACCGTCCGAAGGTCACCAACCCGCCCGGGACCTTGGACCCGGGGCCTCAGCCGAGGGTGACCGGCTGGGTGCGGTAGCCGCGCAGGACCAGGCGGTCGGTGCGGGTGCGCGGCCCGGCCGGGGCCAGCCGGGGGAAGCGGCGCAGCAGCTCGGGCATCGCCAGCGCGGCCTCCTGGCGGGCGAGTTGGGCGCCGAGGCAGAAGTGGGCGCCGGCGCCGAAGCTGAGCGGCTGGCTGTCGGTGCGGTACGGGTCGAAGCGGTCCGGCTCGGCGTAGCGGGACGGGTCCCGGTTGGCCGCGCCGATCAGCAGGAAGAGGGCCGTCCCGTACGGGGTGGGCACGCCGCCAGCGGTCAGCTCGTCGCTGAGCGAGATCCGCGAGGTGAGCTGCACGGGCGAGTCGAAGCGCAGCACCTCGTCCACGAAGGATGCCGGGGCGAGGGCGCCGGTGCGCAGCGCCTCGCGCTCGGCGGGGTGGTCGAAGAGCAGGGCCAGGCCGTTGCCCAGCAGGTTGGTGGTGGTCTCGAACCCGGCCACCAGGAGCAGCACCAGATTGGCCAGCAGCTCCCGCCCGGATATCCGGCCCGGGTCCTCGGCGGCCACCTGGACCAGCGCGCTGACCAGGTCGTCGGTCGGCTCCTTGGCCCGACGGTCGGCCAACTCGGTGAAGTAGCCGGACAGTTCGTCCGCAGCCTGGTCGGCGGCGGTCAGCTCCTCCTCGGAGACCAGCAGCTCCAGTGCCGCCGTCAGGTCGGAGGCCAGCGGCCGGAAGCGGTAGCGGTCCTCCTCCGGCACGCCCAGCAGCTCGCAGATCACCCCCACCGGCAGCCGGAAGGCGAAGGCGTCCATGAAGTCGACCGGGTCCCCGCCCGCCCCCGCCTCGGCCAGCTCGTCCAGCAGCCCCGTCACCGCGGCCCGGACGGCCGGCTCCAGGGCGGCCACCCGGCGGGCCGTGAAGACCGAGGCGATCAGGGAGCGCATCCGGCTGTGGTGCGGGGCGTTGGTCTCCAGGATCGAGCGGCTGAACAGGGTCTTGGAGCTGTGGTCGAGGAAGCCCTCCTCCCAGCGCTCGCGCAGCACCGCGTCCGGCACGTGGAAGGCCGTGGAGCGCAGCACCTGGTTGACCTCGCGGTGGCCGCAGACCAGCACCGCGTTCTCGCCCGCGGCGGCGGCCGGCCCGAGGCCGTGGGCCATCCGGTAGAGCGGGTACGGATCGGCCCGCCCCTCCAGGCCCATCAGTTCGCCGATGATCTGTTCGCCGTCCATGGACGTCCCTCCCCCGGTTCGACCGTCTGTACGGCTCAACCGGCGGCCGCGTCGGCGAGTTCCCGGGGCGCGGCGGGCCGCTCGGTATGTTGGGGGGATGGAGATCTGGATCAACCCGCGCTGCACCAAGTGCCGCGTCGCCATCAGTGAGCTGGACGCCGCCGGGGCGGAGTACACCGTCCGCCGGTACCTGGAGGACCCGCCGAGCGCGGCCGAGTTGGAGCAGGTGCTGGAGCGGCTGTCGCTGGAGCCGTGGGACATCACCCGGACCGACGAGGCGGTGGCCAAGGAGCTCGGCATGAAGCAGTGGGGCCGCACCCCGGCGGACCGGTCCGCCTGGATCGCGGCGATGGCGGAGCACCCGATCCTGATCCAGCGGCCGATCATCACCGCGGACGACGGCCACGCGGTGGTCGCCCGCACCCCGGAGACCCTGGCCTCCGTCGTCCCCAAGGGCTGACGGTTGCGCCCCGCAGGGGCGCGAGGAACTGCGCGCGGGGGAACGGCAGCACGTGCAACTGGCTGACGGCGGTTCAGTTGCCGGTGAGCCGCCTTCCGACTCGCGCAGTTCCTCGCGCCCCTGGGTCGCTGCCCTGCCGGCCCGCCTGCCTAGCGTCGGCGGATCTCCCGGACGGGATTGCCCGGCTGCCAGATGCGGATGCGGAGTTCGTCGCCGTCGACCTCGGTGAGGACGACGGAGGTGGGGTGGAGGCGGAAGGCGTGGAAGGGGCCGGGGGCGGCCTCGGGGAGGTCGGCGAGGTAGGCGGTGAGCTCGGCCTCGTCGGTGATCTCGTGGGCGGTGCCGGAGACCTTGGCGTCGCCGCCGGCCATGCTGGAGTCGCCGGGGTGGCTGTGCAGGGCGAAGCGCCCGTCCCGCTGGAGGTCGAGGGCCTTCACCGCGCCGTACATCGAACCGATCGTCAGATCGGCTCCGCCGAACCGCACTTCGGTGCCGCTCACCCGGGGCGCCCCGTCCTTGCGGAGGGTCGCCAGCACGTGGTGCCGGTTGGCCTCGAAGCGGGCCCGGACCGCCGGCGCCAGGTCGGGCGCCTCCTGCTCGAAATCCTGCCAGGTCGTCATGGTCGACAGTGTCCCAACGCCCGGCGGACGCTCCGGCCTGCGACACTGCCCGCATGACAGAGAGCTACGTCGCCTTCCTCCGGGCGGTCAACGTCGGCGGCCGGACGGTGAAGATGGAGCGGCTGCGCGCGCTCTTCGCCGAGCTGGGCCTGGCCGACGTCCGCACCTACATCCAGAGCGGGAACGTCTTCTTCACCACCGGGAGGACCGACCGCGCCGCCCTCACCCGCCGGATCGAGCGGCACCTGGAGGACGAACTGGGCTTCGCCGTCCCGGTGATGCTGCGCACCGTGGACGAGGTGGCGGCCGTCGTCGAGGCCGATCCCTTCGCCGCCGTGGAGGTGACGCCGGACGTCCGGCTGTGCGTGGTCTTCCTCTCCGAGCCGCTCCCGGCGGACCTGGAGTTCCCGGTCCGGGACCCCAAGGGCGGCTGGGAGATCCTCTCCGCCACCCCGGGTGCCGCCTTCACCGTCTTCCACCTGAAGAACGGGCGGCTTTCCGGAGATCCGGCCAAGTCCTTCCCCAAGTCCTACGCAGGCCAGGGCACTTCCCGCTTCTTCCACACCACGGTCAAGATCCTGGCGGCCGCCCGGAAGGATCAGGCCTGACGGCGCAGGACGGCGGTGGCGATCTCCAGGAAGCCGGCCACCAGCTCGGAGCGGTCGTCCGCCGGCGCGGCCAGGCAGGTCTCGACCGGCGGGTGGTCGGTGACCGGCAGGACGACCAGCTCGGGGCGGACGTAGGAGGCGGCGACGCTGACCGGGATCAGGGCGACGCCCTGGCCCGAGGCGATGAGTTCGAACTTCTCCTCCAGCGAGGCGGTCCGCCGGGCCTTCGCGTCCAGCACCGGTTCACCGTCCAGGTCGGCCAGGGTGAGGGACCGGCGGCCCGCCAGCCGGTGCGCGGCGGGGAGGCAGGCGACCTTGCTCTCCACCCCGATCGGGACGGTCCGCAGACCGGTGTCGTCGAACGGACGGCGCAGGTGGCCGACCTGGGCGCGGCCGTCGCGCAGCGGGGCGTCGCGTTCGGCCCAGGGCAGCGGCAGGACGTCGACCGCCACCTCCGGGTACCGCGCCGTGAACTCCCGGATCGCCTCCGAGACCCGCAGGCCGGCCGAGAAGCCGACCACCAGCCGGTGCTCCCCCCGGGCGGCCTCCGCGACCCGGCGCAGGGCCCGGTCCACCGTGGCACCGATCCGCCGGGCCTCCTCGTACAACTGCCGCCCGGCCGCGGTCGGTTCCACGCTCCGGGTGGTCCGGTCGAACAGTCGCTGTCCCAACTCATGCTCCAGCGCGCGGATCTGACGGCTGAGCACGGGCTGGGCGATGTGTAGCTCCCGTGCCGCCCGGCCGAACCCCCCGTGCTCCACGACCGCACGGAAGTACCGGAGCTTGCGCAGGTCGAGATCCATACCCGCACGGTATCAACGGGCTCCAAAGGGTATTGGACGCACCGCCCCGGCCGTTCGGAGACTGGGGCCATGAACGACACAGCACAGCAGACCGCACTGATCGTCGGCGCCTCCCGCACCATCGGCCTCGGGATCGCCGCCGAGTACCTCCGCCGCGGCTGGGAGGTGATCGGCACGGTGCGCGGCGAGCACCGCACCGGCCTGCACGAGCTCGCCGGGACGGCCGGCGGGCGGCTCACCATCGAGGAGCTGGAGATGACCGACCAGGGGCAACTCGCCGCCCTGCGCGACCGCCTGACCGCGGCCGGCCGCTCCCTGGACCTGCTCTTCGTCAACGCCGCCGTCGCCCGCGGCGACCTGCCGATCGGCGAGGTGCCGACGGAGATGTTCACCGAGGTCATGGTGGTCAACGCACTGAGCCCGATGCGGGTGGTGGACGTCCTCGGCCCACTGGTCCGGCCGGAGGGGACGATCGGCGTGATGTCCTCCTCCCAGGGCAGCGTCTCGCTGAACACCCGGGGCGGGCAGGACCTCTACCGCGCCGCCAAGTCCGCGCTCAACCAGTTGATGCGCTGTCACGCCGCCCGGAACGCCGAGGACTCCAGGACCTTCCTGCTGATGGACCCGGGCTGGGTGCGCACGGAGCTCGGCGGACCGCACGCCCCGCTGAGCGTGGCCGACAGCGTGCCCGGCGTGGTGGGGACGATCGAGCGCCACCGCGCGGCCACCGGGCTGCACTTCGTGGACCACCGGGGCGAGACCGTCCCCTGGTGAGCCGCGGGCCTCAGTGCGGGAACTGCCGGGGCGGCCGCTGGGCGGGCAGCTCGTCGCGGAACTCCTCGATCACGGTGCTGATCTGACGCATCAGCACGGTGCGTTCGATCCGGTCGAGGTAGCGGTTGCGGGCGGCCAGGGCCTCCACCGTGACGGTGAAGTACATCGACATCAGCGGGTTCACGAAGAGCGCGGTCCCGTTGGTGCGGTCGGTGAAGCGGACGTCGCCGAACTCGCCGCGCAGGGCGGCCGCGACCGAGCCCTGGACGATGCTGGGGTGCTCGGGGAAGGCGGCCCTGGCGTGCTCGACGGCGTCCAGGTAGAGCTGCCCGGAGCGGCTCTGCCGGGTGAGGGAGAAGGCGCCGAGGTAGCCGCCGTCGCGGTCCAGGGCGGCCAGGTTCTCCAGCACCAGGGAGTGGTTGACGCCGTGGTAGGCGTCGACGCCGAAGCCCAGGCAGGCCACCAGCCGGGTCGCCACCTCGGGCATCCCGGCCACCGCGGCGAGGCTGGCCATGTCCTCCTCGGGGGTGCCGAGGCCGGCCTCGTCGCCGCACATCAGGATGTCGGTGCCGCCGTCCACCAGCACGATCGCGTCGATCTCCAGGTGCCGCACCAGGGCCCGGTACGCGGCGCGCAGCGGCTTGACGCCGACGGAGCCGAAGGCCCAGACGGTGTCCGGGAGTCCGTGCAGCCGCAGCCAGCGGGCCAGCGTGCGCTCGGGGAAGTACCGTTCCGCCGAGGCGGTGTCCGGGGTGATCCGGGCCAGTTCGGGCGCCAGCCAGACCTCGCCGGGCAGGCCGTAGAGGTGGCTGAACGAGAGGCTCGCCAGGTGCACCTCGTGCCCGGCCTCGCGCAGCTCCAGCGCGAGCGGCAGCCCGGCGTAGACGTCGAAGCCACCCCCGGCCCCGGCCACCAGCACCCGCCGGGCATCCTTCAGACGGCTCATCAGCAACGGCTCGAACGACATCCGCGCATCGTAAGCCACCGCGCCGCAGGACTAGGGGGTGTCTCCTTGATGGGGTCGGATCAGGCCGCGTCGTCGGAGGCCCCCTCCTGCCCGTCGGCGGGCAAGGAGGGCGCGTGCATCGGCGGCGCCGAGAAGGGGGCACCTCCCGGCCGAAGGCTGGGGGAGAGTCCATGCGGAGCATCGGCGACCGACGAGAAGCCGGCGAAGGGCCCCTCCTGCCCGTTGGCGGGCAAGGAGGGCGCGTGCCCCGGCGGCGCGGACCCGGCCCCATCAAGGAGACACCCCCTAGGGGCGCGGGCCCCACAGCTCGTCGGTGCAGCGGGCGTAGGTGTCGCGCCAGTGCGGCCAGTGCCGGGCGGTGGTGTCGTCGCAGTCGGCGAGCAGCCGGTCCACCTGCTCGGGCTCCACGCCCTCCAGCAGCCAGGCCAGCGCGTCCGAGCTGCCCGGGCCGTCGGCGGCGCGGATCAGGTCGAGCAGTTCCGGCAGGGTGCCCATCCGGGAGCCGGCCGGGAAGATCCCGTCCATCCGAGGCAGCAGCTGCCGCTCCTCGATCCGCAGGTGGGTCTCCAGCCGGGCGGCCAGCTCCTCCACCGCGTAGGCCACCGACCAGCTGCTGGCGGGGTCCCGGGTGGCGATCCGCACCAGGGTGGTGACCCGGGTGAAGGAGTGGTCGAGGTTGTGGTGGTCGGACTCCAACCAGTTGAGCAGCAGCCGCAGTTCGGGCGCGAAGCGGCGCAGCAGCGGCCACAGCCGGGTGTCCTGCTGCTCGTGGTGGCAGGTGAGCATGGCGGTCAGGAAGTCCCAGTGCCGCTGGATCGCCTCGGCGGTGGCGGTGTCGTCGGGCTGCAGCAGCCGCAGGGCGTTGGGGATCCGGGCCAGGTCGCGGCGGAGAGCGGCGTGCACCAGGCGCAGCCCGGCGAACGGGATCGCCTCGACGGCGGGCTGCGTCTCACGCGGCCCGCCCGCCTGGGCGGGGACCTTCGGGGATTCGACGGGCAGCAGGTGGCTGGGCATGGCACTCTCTTCACGACTGGCTGAGACCGGGCCGGTCGGGCGCCGCACTCGACGGCGCCCCGGCATGGTCTCCAGGGTGATGACAGCTCATCAGAGTCGAATCAATGTCTGATTGACGTGCAGGTCAACGACCTGACGGGGACTCAGCCGCCCCCGGGCCCGCCCGCCGCGCTCAGTCGTCGCCCTGCGGCCCGGCAAGGTTCTTGGAGAGCCACTCCAGGGTCACCGGGATCATCTTCTTGAAATCCGAGGTCAGGTGCTTGCCGCCGGGCTGCTCGTAGTACTCGACGGTGGCGGGCGCCGCCGCCTTGGCGACCCAGTTCTTCACCAGCTTGACCTCGTAGGCGTTGGCGCCGCCCGCCGTGGCGAGCAGCCGCACGTCGGCCTTGCCGGCCGCGACCAGCTGGTCCGGGCTGTTGGCCAGCCGCTCGGTGTCGTGGCCCTTCCAGAGCGGGGAGTCCGGGTTGAAGTAGCCGTCGATCGGGACGGCGGCCTTGAACACGTCGGGGTGCTGGAGCGCCAGCTTGGCGCTGCAGAACGCGCCGGTGGAGGCGCCCATCAGGCCCCAGCCGTCCCGGCCCTTGACGGTGCGGAAGTTGGCCCGCACGAAGTCGGGGACGTCCTGGGCCATCCAGGTGCCCATCTTGGGCTGGCCCGGGATGTCGCTGCACTCCAGCGCCTTGGACTCGTTGGAGTCGAGGTTCTGCACCGGCATCACCAGGATGAACGGGTGCGCCTTGCCCTCCTTGGAGAGCTGCGCGCCGATCTCCTGGATCGGCAGCTGGTTGTCCGTCCAGGTGTTGTAGCCCGCGCTCTGCCCGCCGGCGTACAGGGTGAGCACCGGGAAGCCGGTCTTGGCGAACTTGGGGTCCTGGTACTCCGGCGGCAGCCAGACCCAGACCTTGCCGCTGACACCGGACTTGGCGCCGGTCAGCGTGGTCAGCATGATCGGCCCGGCCGAGGTGTCCCGGACCTTCTTCAGGTCGGCCGCCGGACCGGTCGGCATCAGCACCTTGCTCGGCTTCGGCGGCGGGGTGCTGCTCTGACCCGCGCTCGGACTGCCCGAGGAACCCCCCTTGCCACCGGCCTTGCCGTCCTGGGCGGACGGCGCCGGGGTGCTGCCGCAGGCGGCCAGGCCGAGGGACAGTCCGAGGACGCCGACGGCTGCCAGGACGGAACGGGCGGGCTTCAGGAACAAGGTCTTCTTCTCCGAGCGGTCGATCGCCCGGGCGTCTCCGGACGAGGTCCCCGGTGCGGGGCCCGGGCCGGGCGTCTCCTGCGGCCACCGCGGAGGTGCCCGGAACGCCGACCCTGGTCGGCGACCCGCTCCCGGCGGGGCAGGTGTGCCGTCCGTGATCCTACGACGCGGGCCCGGCGCGGACCGGTTGCGATCTTCCCCTCCCGACCTCCGCCTTCCCGCCGTTCGACGGGGGTCACCCCCGCTGGTCGGCGGGGATGCGACCGCATTCGAACGGCCCGGCCCCGGTGGCGGCGTCGACTCGGCCCGCCGTCGGCGGCGTTGACGTGACCGGGGTCACGGCGGAAGCGGGAGCAAGGTCACACCCTCCCGGGGGCGGGTCAGAGCTGTGAGCGCAGCAGGCCGAGCGCGGTGAACGGCTCGGTGATCACCCGCTCCAGCACCGGCACCGCCGAGGAGCGCACCAGCGTCCGCGAGCCGAACACCGCCGGCAGGATGTCGTCGGCCACCGCCAGGCCCCGGTGGCTGCGGCGGCCGACCTCGGTGCGCAGCTCGTCCAGGTACTCGTCGGCCACCAGGATGCCGCCCGCCAGCACCACCTTGCTCGGGTTGAGCAGGTCCACGATCCCGGCCACCGCGCGGCCCACCCGGCGGGCCCGGGTGCGCAGCAGCTCCTGCGCCCGCTCGTCGCCGCTGCCCGAACCGGCCGGGCGGGCCAGTGCGATCAACCGCTCCAGGGCCAGCGAATCGCCGCCGTCCGGGCCGTCCGCCCGCCGCCGCTTCGGCAGCACCCCGAGCTCCCGGGCCCGGGCCACCAGGGCGGTGTCCGAGGCGGTGACGACCAGACAGCTCGCCCCGCAGACCGGGCAGCGCGGGGCGTCCGGGTCGTCGGTGGCGGGCAGGTGCTCGATCGCCCCGGCCGCGGCGCCCGGACCGCGGTGCACGGTGCGGTCCACCACGATCGCGGCGCCCAGCACGTTGCCGATCATCACCAGCACGAAGTCGTCGGTCTCCCGGCCGGCGCCGAACCAGAGCTCGGCCCGGGCGATCGCACGCACCGTCTGCTCCAGCACCACCGGGCCGGGCAGCCGGCCCTCCAGCAGCTCCAGCAGTCTGACGCCGTGCCAGTCCAGCGGGCCGTGCTCCACCACCAGGCCGCGCGCGCCGTCCACCCAGCCGCCGACCGTCACGCCGGTGCCGACCAGGCGGCGGCCGCCGAGACGGTCCCTCAGGAAGGCCTCCACGCCCGCGACCGCCTGCCCGACGATCCGCTCCGGGGAGAGGTCCGGCAGTTCGTGGTGCGGGAGTTCGCGCTCGGCCACCACGCTGCCGTCCGGGCCGACCAGGCCGAAGGTGGTGCGCAGCAGTCCGATGTGCAGGCCGAGCGCCACCACGTGGTCGCCGTCCAGCGCCAGCGGCACCCGGGGGCGGCCCTGGGTCGGCTCCACCGGGGCCAGCTTGGTGAGCAGCTGCGCCTCGATCAGGGCGGCGGTCAGCTTGGTCACGCTCGGCGCGGAGATCCCGGTGTGCCGGGCGATCTCGGCCCGCGAGACCGGCCCGTACGCCAGCACCGCGCGCAGCACCGAGGAGGCGTTGCCCTGCCGCATCAACTCGGCGCGCTGCCCCGACGTCACCAGGCCCGCGGGCATGGGCCGGCCGTCCTGCTTCTCCACTGTTCTCCCTGCCTCCTCCCGGACACTCTAGCGATCACCCCCGGCGGCCCCTGTGGCGCGCGTCACCTCCCCGTACGTCCCGCCAAGCCCCGCCCCCCTCCTGCGGCGCGCCGCTGGACGCTCCGACCAGTGACTCGCCCGCCCTCCGTACGCGATCATCGAGTCCCCTCACCGACTCACCGACCCCACCGATCCCGGGAGCCCAGCCATGGACCATCAGGTCGCCGTCGTCACCGGAGCGGGCAGCGGGGTCGGCCGCGCGGTGGCCCTCGAACTCGCCGCCCACGGCTGGCGGCTGGTCCTCGCCGGACGACGGGCCGACGCGCTCGACGCCGTCGCCGCCGAGGCCGCCTCCCCCGCGCTGGCCGTGCCCACCGACGTCACCGACCCGGCCGCGGTGGACGCGCTGTTCGACGCCGCCGTCTCCGCGTACGGCCGGGTCGACCTGCTCTTCAACAACGCCGGCAGCTTCGGCACCCCCACCCCCGTCGAGGACCTCGCGGTCGCCGACTGGCGCGCGGTGGTCGACCTCAACCTCACCGGTGCCTTCCTCTGCGCCCAGGCCGCCTTCCGCCGGATGAAGCTCCAGACCCCGCAGGGCGGACGCATCATCAACAACGGCTCCATCTCCGCCCACGTCCCCCGTCCGTACTCCGTCGCCTACACCGCCACGAAGCACGCCGTCACCGGCCTCACCAAGTCCCTCTCCCTGGAGGGCCGCCCCCACCGCATCGCCTGCGGCCAGATCGACATCGGCAACGCCGCCACCGACATGACGGCCGCCATGTCCACCGGCGTCCGCCAGGCGGACGGCCGCACCGCCCCCGAACCCACCATGTCCGTCGCCGACGTCGCCCGCACCGTCCGCCACATGGCCGCCCTCCCCCTGGAGGCCAACGTCCAGTTCGCCACCGTGATGGCCACCACCATGCCCTACATCGGCCGCGGCTGACGGACCGTCCGGAACGGGACCGGCCGCCCCTCCCCCGTGCGCTGGGGGTGGGGCGGCCGGCCGTACGGGGGAGGGTGTCAGGGGCGCCAGGTGTCGTTCAGGGTGACGGTGCCGTTGGTGGGGACGGTGGCGGTGCGGTTGGCGCCGGACTCCCAGGTGACGGCGCCGTTGGACTCCTTGCGGATGTACTTGTACTCGAAGGAAGTACCCGCTGCCATCGGGACGTTGAGCTTCCAGACCGGGTAGGCGGCGGAGGAGAGCAGCAGGGCCTTGGAGGTGTCCCAGCCGCCGAGGGCGGTGGCGTTGCCGACGACGTAGATGTTCTGGCCGTAGACGGTGGTGGCGTTCACCGCGAAGGCGGCGGCGGTGGCGGCCGTGGGCGAAGGGGTCGGGGTGGCGGTCGGGGTCGGGGTGGCGGTGGCGGAGGTCCGGGCGCCGACGTGCAGGGCGACGGCGTCGCCCGCGCCGACGGTGGCGGTGAACTTCCCGTCGGAGCCGACCGCGTAGCTGGTCCCGGAGCAGCTGCCGGACGCGAAGTCGCCGTGCTGGACGTCGCAGTAGGTGCCGGCCGGGAGCGAGGTCTGGAAGGTCTGGGTCAGCGCACCGCCCTCGCGGTTGATCGCGACGTAGCCCTTGTCGCCGCGGCCGAAGCCGATGGCGTTGTTGCCGTTGGACCACCAGTTGACGATGCCGGTGCCCGCGACCGCGTTGCGGAACCCGACCATGTTGGCCACCTGCCGCCAGGCGTGGGTGCAGTTCCAGCCGTCGGTGTAGCAGGAGTTGACGGTGCCGCCGTTCGGCGGGCCGGCGTCGTGGTCGGTGAAGGCGTAGCCGGAGTAGACGTTCGGCGAGCCGTAGGGGTGGGCCAGCAGGAAGACGTTGGCCAGGGTGTAGGCGGAGCCGTAGGTGTAGTTGAGGGTGGAGCCGTTGCGCTCGGTGTCCCAGTTGTCGACGAAGGTGCGGGCCTGGGAGCTCGCCAGCAGGCCGTTGCCCCAGCCGGAGAGGTCGGAGATCCGGCCGCCGTTGAAAGCGCTCTTCAGCCAGGTCGCGGAGCGGAACTCGTCCACGTCGCCGACGCCGGTGTACTCGCCGGGCTGCACGGCCTCACCCGCGCCGTAGATGACCTCGCTCACCCAGTAGGCGTTCGGGTTGCTCATCTTCGCCTTGATGCCGGCCAGGTCGGCGGCGGCGATGTGCTTGGCGGCGTCGATCCGGAACCCGTCCACGCCGAGCGAGAGCAGGTCGCTGAGGTAGGTGGCGATGGTCTGCTGGACGTACGCGGAGCCGGTGTTGAGGTCGGAGAGGTTGACCAGCTCGCAGTTCTGCACGTTGGAGCGGTCGGCGTAGTTGTTGCCGATCGCGGTGCGGCAGGAGTGGAAGTCCCAGTCCTGGTAGAAACCGGGGTAGTTGTACTTGGTGTAGGTGGTGCCGCCGGTGCCGGTGCCGGAGCCGGCCGACATGTGGTTGACCACGGAGTCGGCGATCACCTTGACGCCCGCGGCGTGACAGGTGTTCACCATGGACTGGAACTGGGCGCGGTCGCCCAGCCGTCCGGCGATCTTGTAGCTGACCGGCTGGTAGGAGGTCCACCACTGCGCGCCCTGGATGTGCTCCTGGGGCGGCGAGACCTCGACGTAGCCGTAGCCCTTGGGGCCGAGCGTGTCGGTGCAGGCCTTGGCGACGGAGTCGAAGCGCCACTCGAAGAGGGTGGCGGTGACGTCCTTGGTGCCCGGCGGGGTGGCCTGGGCGGTGGGGGCGAGCGAGAGTCCGGTGCCGAGCGAGAGCACCAGGGCGGCGGACGCGCCGAGGGCGCCGACGGCGCGGCGGGGGGAGGTGGTGACCACGGTGTCTCCAGGGGGCTGGGTGGGGCAGCCTGGGGGGATTCGGAGGCCTGGGAAGCCTCTTGCGCAAGCTCGTTGAAACTTGCTGGAAACTTGCAACGCGCTGAACTTATGGCCGCCGCCCAGGAGCGTCAAGACTCCCGGAGGACACGGATCGGTCACCCGATCGGGTCTCGGCCAGATCTCCCCGCTCCCATTGACGCGGAACCCCGGCCGCCGCTTCGATGATCACCGTCCGCATCCGCTCCGTCACCCGAGGGAGGGCGTCCCGCCCATGAGGATCCGTCAGACCCTGCTGGCCATCGGCATGACCGTGACCCTGTTCACCGCCACCGCCACGGCCGCCGCCACCACCGCGGTCACCGCGGTCACCGCCGCCCCGTCCTCCGTCTGCTCCACCGAGGACTTCCACGGCGACCGGCGCCTCGGCCCGGAGCGGCTTCCCACCACCGGCGCGGTCGGCCGCCAACTCCGGGGCTACCAGCGCACCGGCGGCCTCGGCGAGCAGCAGTTCCTGGACACCTACTACGACGGCGGCGCCGGCTCCTGGCGGTACCCGCCCGCCGACGGCTACGTCACCCTCCCGGACGGCACCCCGCTGGAGGTCCAGCAGACCCTCCTCCCCGGCCAGCGGATCGACCGCTACGGCAGCGAGTACGGCTCCTACCTGGCGCCCGAGGGCCTCTCGTACGCCAGCCGCGCCCTGCCCCCGCAGTCGCTGGACAGCAACCCGGCCGAGCCCTGCAACTACCACGTCTACAAGGTCGCCAAGTCCTTCACGGTGGACGCCGGTCCGATCGCCCCGTGGTTCGGCCAGCCCGGCCTCGGCTGGCAGTTCCAGCTCGAGTCCCGCCACGTGCCCGGCTCCCCCGCCCGGCTCACCGTGCTCTGGCTGATCGACAACGGCTACCTCGCCCGCGCCTGACGCAAGCCTCGCGAAAGCCCGTGCGAAACATCGTGTGATACCTCTGTCCCTTCCGAAGCGTCAGGTTCCATGACGTCAGCGGGAACCACGGTCGGGCGGGGGCATGGAGTTCGAGGAGTTCGCGAGTACCAGGAGCAGGCGCCTGTTCCAGATCGCGTACCTGATGTGCGGGGACTGGCACCAGGCGCAGGACCTGGTGCAGATCACCCTGGCCAAGATGTTCACCGTCTGGGGGCGGCTGCGGCGCGGCCGGGACGAGCCCGGGCTGGACGCGTACGCACGCAAGGTGCTGCTGCGGATGTACCTCTCGCAGCGGCGCCTGCGGCGCTCCACCGAGGTGGTCTCGGCCGAGCTGCCGGAGCAGCTGACACTCGGGAACGAGGAGTCCGACCTGCGGGTCACCCTGGTCGCCGCGCTGGCCCAACTGCCGCCCCGCAACCGGGCGGTGGTGGTGCTCCGGTACCTGGAGGACCACAGCGTGGAGTCGGTGTCCGAGCTGCTCGGGTGCTCGCCCGGCGCCGTCAAGACCCTCACCACCCGCTCGCTGGCCAAGCTCCGGGGCATCCTCGGGGCGGACCGCGAACTCCTGCTGAGTCTGTGACGGAGCACTTCATGACCAGGAGCACGGACGACATGCCGCACGACCCCGGACTCGACGAACTCTTCGACGCGGTCCACCTCATCGACGCCCCGGTCGCCACCATGGTGGCCGAGGGCCGACGCCTCGGGATCAGGCTCCGGCGCCGCCGCCGGCTGCGGATCGCCGGCACGGCGCTCGCCGTGGCCGCCCTGGTCACGGTGGCCACCCCGAACCTCTGGCGGCCCGACGAGGGCGGCGCCCGGGCCACCGTGGCCGCCAGCCCCCTGACGGAGCCGACGGCGACGGCGTCAGCGTCGCCGACACCGACACCGACCGCGGCCGACCCCGAGTCGACCGTGCCGGTCACCCGGGAGGCGATGTTCACCGTGCTGTCCCGGATGCTGCCGAGCACCGGGACGGCCGTCCTGCTGCCGGAGTCCGCCCCGGGCACCGGGCCGGCCAAGGCCAACTGGCGCCCGGTGGACGGCTACTACGAGATCAGCGTCCGCTACCAGGACACCCGCGGCCGGGCCGACGTCCGGGTCGCGCTCTCCCGGCCGTCCGCCGAACGCTTCGACTGCGCCCGGGGCTCCGACTGCACCAGCCTGGTGCTCCCCACCGGGGAGCGGAAGTTGGTGGAGGACGCCGACTACCACGACGGCCTCCGGCTGCTCACCGTCCGCCGCGAACGGCTGGACGGGATGGCCGTCACCATCGTGACCGGCAATGCCGTCATGGGCTCCGACGGCATCCCGGTCGGCTCGCGGTCCACGGTGCCGTTCTCCACCGAGCTGCTCTGGGCCTGGACCGGCGCGCAGGAGTGGCAGGAGCTGGTGCCCCGGCGGCTCACCGAAGCGAGCGGCCGCCGCTGACGGACCCTCAGACCGCGTCCGGGCCGCGCTCGCCGGTCCGGACGCGGACGATGCCGTCCACCGGGACGACCCAGACCTTGCCGTCGCCGATCTTGCCGGTGCGGGCGGCGGAGACGATGGCGTCCACCACCAGGTCGGCCTCCTCGTCCTCCACCACGACCTCGATCCGCACCTTGGGCACCAGGTCGATCCGGTACTCGGCGCCGCGGTAGACCTCGGTGTGACCGTGCTGGCGGCCGTAGCCGCTGGCCTCGGTGACGGTCAGTCCGTGCACGCCGTGCGACTGCAGGGCGGTCTTCACCTCGTCCAGCTTGAAGGGCTTGACGACGGCGGTGATCAGCTTCATGACTGAGGGGCCTTCAGGACGGAGGGGGTGGCGGCCGGCCGGGTCGCGGCGGTCGCGCTGCCGTGGCCCAGGACGCCGTGATCGTACGCGGTCTCGGCGTGCACGGCGAGGTCCAGGCCGGTGAGTTCGTGCTCGGCGCTGGCCCGGAAGCCGATGGCGCGGTCGATCGCCTTGCCGATCCCGTACGTCACCGCGAAGGCGTAGCCGCCGACCACCAGCACGGCCAGCAGCTGCTTGCCCAGCTGCCCGAAGCCGCCGTGCAGCAGGCCCGTCGGGCCGCCGGTCATCACCGCGGAGGCGAAGACGCCGATCAGCACGGTGCCGATCACCCCGGCCACCAGGTGCACGCCCACCACGTCCAGCGAGTCGTCGTAGCCGAAGCGGAACTTCCAGCTGACGGCGTAGCAGCAGACCACACCGGCCACCGCGCCGATCACCAGCGCGCCGAGCAGGTCCACCGAGCCGCAGGAGGGGGTGATGGCGACCAGTCCGGCCACCGCCCCGGAGGCGGCGCCGAGGGTGGTGGCGTGGCCGTCCTTCTTCTTCTCCACCAGCAGCCAGCCGAGCAGGCCGGTGCAGCCGGCCGCCTGGGTGTTGAGCAGCACGGCGGCGGCGGTGCCGTTGGCGCCCAGCGCCGAGCCCGCGTTGAAGCCGAACCAGCCGAACCAGAGCAGGCCCGCGCCGAGCACCACCATCGGCAGGTTGTGCGGGCGCATGGCCTCCTTCCGGAAGCCCAGCCGGGGGCCGAGCACCAGGGCCAGGGCCAGGCCGCTGGCCCCGCAGTTGACCTCGACCACCAGGCCGCCGGCGAAGTCCAGCACGCCCAGCCTGCTGAGCAGCCAGCCGCCGGGGGCGAACACCCAGTGCGCGACCGGCACGTAGACCAGCAGCGTCCAGACCACCGTGAACAGCACCCAGGCACCGAACTTGGCACGGTCCGCGACCGCGCCGGAGATCAGCGCGGCGGTGACGATCGCGAAGGTCAGCTGGAAGGTGGCGAACAGCAGGGTGGGGACCTTGCCGGTGAGCGAGGCGGGGGTGATCCCGGCCATCCCCAGGTGGTCGAGCCCGCCGATCAGGCCGAGCCCGCCGAGGTCCGGACCGAAGGCCAGCGAGTAGCCGGCCAGCAGCCAGACCACCGTGACGGTGGCGATCGAGACCAGGCTCATCATGATCATGTTGAGCGCGCTCTTGGTGCGGACCATGCCGCCGTAGAACAGCGCCAGGCCCGGCGTCATCAGCAGCACCAGCGCGGTGCTGGCCAGCAGCCAGGCGGTGTCGCCGGTGTCCGGCCCGGCGGGGGTCTCTGCGAGCAGCATCTGCGGCCTTCCGGGGTCCCTCGACGCGCCGGGGTGGGGTGCGCGTCGGATGGGAGCCGAGTCTGGACGGGCCGGATTTCCGGATGCGGACGTGCGTGTTTCGGTGGCGTTTCGTGTTGCCGGGCCGTTTCCGGCTGCTCACGGAAGTACCCCGGCCCGACGGATGGGATCCGCCGGGCCGGGGCTCAACTACCGCTGAGGGTGCGTCAGCTGGTGGCGATGGAGGTGTCGTCGATCAGGAAGCTGGTCGCGAGCGACGCGTCCTCGACACCGTTGAACTTCAGGGTGACGCTCT
>NZ_JBSGEL010000051.1:0-58702 GCF_053602875.1 Kitasatospora sp. NPDC004289
CCCGGCGGGCCGGGGCGACGACCGCCCCCGATGGGACAGGTGGTCAGGGTCGGCCCGGGCCGGCGACCGGGCCTTCGGTGGTGGCCGGCGGGAGTACGGCACTCGGGCGCTGCACGGGAGGGACCTTCTCCGGTACGGTCGGGCGGACCCGGGGCGGGGCACCTTGCCCGTGCCCCGCTCCGGGGACCGCCGTCGGACTGGAGTTCCTCGGGCGCATGGCGTTCCGTTCTCGAAGGGTCGCGGTGCGACCGTCCGGCTCCGGTGCCCACCCTCTCCCGGGAGGGCGGGGCGGGGCTTGTAAAAATGCGAACCCCCGCCGGGGATCCGTCAACCGACCGGCGCGCGGTCGCCGTTGGGGAGCAGGGCGGTGGTGACCTCGCCGGCGAGGCGGTCGGCGGGTTCGGCGCCGAGCTGGCGGCTGCGGTGCGCGAAGAACTGGGACGGCGTGCAGCCGAGGGTGGCGCGGAACTCCCGGACCAGGTGGGCCTGGTCGAAGTAGCCGCAGTGGGTGGCGATCCGGGCGCCGTCCCGGTCGGTGGAGTCGCGGTACTCGCGCAGGGCGTGCTGGAGCCGGAGGATGCGGGCGCAGCCCTTGGGCGGCAGGCCGACCTGTTCGCGGAAGACGGTCTCCAGTCGGCGGCGGCTCCAGCCGATGGTGTCGGCGAGCTCCTTGACGGCCATCTGGCCGTTGGTGCGGCGGAGTTCGCGCCAGGCCCAGTCGACGGCGGAGGTGCAGGGGCGGCTGCGGGCCAGCCGGGAGAGCAGGAAGGCGTCCATCACCCGGGCCCGGGCGTCCCAGCCGGGGGCCTCGAAGAGCTGCTCCAGCAGTCGCTGGAAGGTGCGGTGACCGAGGGCGTCGGCCGGTTCGACCCACTGGTTGGTGAGGTCGCCGAGGGCCGGGCCGAAGACCCCGAAGGCGGTGCGCGGGGTCATCGAGACGGCGAGCCCGTGCAGCCGTCCGTCGTGCTCGCCGATGGTGCCGGTGCGCCGCATGCCGCCGATCAGCGAGGTGAACGAGGCGGTCCTGGCCGGGTCGACGGCGTCGGTCAGCCGCATCGGGCCGTCGAAGCCGAGCACCATGGTGACCACGGCGGTGGGCACTTCGAGCCGTCGGCGCGGGTGGCGCAGGTCCATCCGGTAGCCGCGGTACTCCAGCACCTGCCCACGCAGGGCGGTGGTCGGCTGACGGACCGCCAGCTCCCAGCTGCCGCCGTCGGCGGAGGTGCCCCAACTGGTGCCCGCGTTGGCCGTCCTGCCGGTGCCCGCTCCCGCTCCCGCGCCAGCTCCCGTGCCCGGCGCCGCGCCGGTGCTCGCGTTCGTGCCGGTGCCCGCGCCCCTGTCCGTACTGGTGACCATGTCCGAACCCCCCGGTCGTTGGTCTGCGCATGGTGGCACGGCGGGGCGGGCGGACCGGCGGACTCCGGGGCGCGGGGGGCGAGCTGACGAAGTCCCGGCGGACCTGTTGGACGGCTCGCCCCGGCGTCCCGGAGCCCGGAGGGGGGCCGGATCAGCGCTGGATCGCGAAGTCCGGGTAGGAGTGGTGGCCGGCCTTGTCCCCGATCTCGTCGATCGCGGTGCGGATCTGGCGGAGGTGGTCGACGGTGAGCTCCAGGACGTGCTCGTCGGGCTGGTAGGAGGCGAAGTACTGGTGCTCGACGCCCGGGGTGCTGGTCATCTCGATGTGGCAGCCGAGCACGTGGGTGACGGGGTGGGTCTCGGCGAAGGCGATCAGGCGGTCGACGGAGTGGGTGAAGGCCTCCCAGTCCTCGACGTAGAGGCGGCCCGGGTAGACCGTGTCGCCGGTGAGCAGGATGCCGGTGTGCGGGTCGTGGAAGGCGACCGAGGCGGCGTGGTGGCCGGGGATGGCGAAGCAGTTGAGCACCCGGCCGCCGCCGAGGTCCAGCGGGACGGTGGCGGTGGGGTCCTCGGTGAGGCCGAGGAAGGCGTACACGGAGTCGCGGTCGGCCTGGACGAGTTCGGTGTCCGGGCGGTCGGCGAACTGCGGGTCGCCGGCCTTGTGGTCGCCGTGGCCGTGGGTGTGCAGGACGACCAGCCGGTAGCCCTCGCGCGGGTGGGCCGCGAGCCACTGGTCGATCAGGCCGTCCACGGTGGCGCGCAGCGGGAAGTACTCGGGGGAGGCGGTCGCCCCGGTGTCGATCAGGACGGCGCGCTCGGCCCCGAAGAGCAGGAAGAGGAACGGGGCCTCGAAGTGGACGGCCTTGTTCTGACGGAGGATCAGGGTGTGCTCGTCGTACGCGTACACCTGGATGTCCGGGTCGGTGTTGTGCTTGGACGACTCCGAGCCGTGGATCCACCGGACGTCCAGGGGGAGGGCGGTCGGGGTGCTGTCGTTGAAGATGATCGTGTCCACGTCGGAGCAAGCTAACGGCTCGCCAGGTGATCGTCCAGCGACTTGTCCGTCCAGGGGGCCAGGGCGGTGCGGCAGGCGTGGTCGAGGTGGCGCAGCTCGCTCAGGTCGAGGTGGACGGGGCGGTCGGCCGGCAGGCGTTCGAGGGTCTCCAGCAGGCGGGGGAGGCGGAGGAAGGTGGCGTTGCCGGCCAGCCGTAGGGTGACGCTGCCGTCGCGGTGGTCGGTGACGGACAGGTGGAGGTGGGAGGTCTCCCAGGCGGCCTTGAGGACGGCCAGCAGCAGGCCGAGCAGGACGCCCTCGAAGAGGTTGGTGGCCAGGATCGCGAGCGCGGTGACGGCGAGCACCACGGCCTCGCCGCGGTGCGAACGCCACAGCGGCACCAGGGACTTGACCGGGATGAGCTTGGCCCCGGCGTGCACCAGGACGCCGGCCAGGGCGGCCAGCGGGATGGCGGTGAGGGCGGCGGGGATCAGGGCGGCGAAGAGCAGCAGCCAGAGGCCGTGCAGGACGCGGGAGGCCTTGGTGCGGGCACCGGCCTGGACGTTGGCGGCGCTGCGGACGATGACGGCGGTCATCGGGAGGGCGCCGAGCAGGCCGCAGACGGTGTTGCCCACGCCCTGGGCCACCAGTTCGGTGTCGTAGCGGGTGCGGGGGCCGTCGTGCAGGCGGTCGACGGCGGCGGCGCTGAACAGGCTCTCGGCGGAGGCGATCAGCGCGAAGGCCAGCACCGTGCCGAGCGCGTCGAGTCGGCCGAGCAGGGCGAACTCCCCGGCCCCGGGCGGGTGGACGGCCTCCAGCAGCCCGGAGACCCGGACCCGGGCCACCTCCAGGCCCAGCGCCCAGACGGCCAGTGAGGCGAGCGCGACGGCGGCCAGCGGGGCGGGCAGCAGCTGGAAGCCGGGCGGCAGGTGCCGCCAGAGCAGCAGGACGGAGACGGTGCCGCAGCCGAGGGCGGCGGCGGTGAGCGCGCCCGGCGAGGCGGCGGTGGAGGCCAGCAGCCGGGGCAGGCCGGCCAGGTTGGCCAGGCCGTGGCCGGGGGCGGGGGTGTCGGTGAGGGCGTAGAGCTGGCCGGAGACCAGCACCAGGCCGATCCCGGCCAGCATGCCCTGCACCACGGCCACCGAGATGGCCCGGAAGGCGCGGCCGAACTTCAGGGCGCCCATGGCGAGTTGGAGGAGGCCGGCGGCGAGCGTGAGCACGCCGAGGGCGGCCAGGCCGAAGGTGCGGACGGCCTCCAGCACCAGGACGGTGAGGCCGGCGGCGGGGCCGGAGACCTGGAGGCTGCTGCCGGGCAGCAGGCCGGTCAGCAGACCGCCCACGATGCCGGTCACCAGGCCGAGTTCGGCGGGGACGCCGGAGGCCACGGCCACGCCGACGCAGAGGGGGAGGGCCACCAGGAAGACGACCAGGGAGGCGGCGAGGTCCTGCCGCGGGAGGACGGGACGACGGGGCATCGAGTCCCTCTCAGGTTCTTGACGGTGCGTCAAGAATGAGTAAAACAACATGGTCGGACCGGTAGCAGAGTACTTCGGGGGCGCACGGCTGCACCCGCGCCGGGCCCGGTGAAGGGCGCGTGCGCGGGCGTCCGGCCGTGCTGGGCGGCGCAGCCGTCGGCGGGTGCGGTGCGCGACGGTGCGGCGCGGTCAGGTGCGGTCAGGCGCGGCGCAGTTGGGAGAGCGCGGCCACGCCGAGGACCAGGACGACGACGGCCACCACCCGGTAGCCCTGGGCCAGGCCCTCGCTCAGCGGCCCGGTGGAGATCGCGGTGCCGACCACGGCCACTCCGAGGGCACTGCCCAGCTCCCGGGTCGAGCTGTTGATGCCGGAGCCCAGCCCGGCCTTCTGCGGCGGCAGCGCGGCCATGATCCCGGCCGAGAGCGGTGGGGTGGCCAGGCCCGCGCCGCAGGCCATCAGCACCATGTAGACGGCGTACAGCGGGTACGGCGTGGCCGGGCCGGTGGTGGAGAGCAGCGCCAGCCCGGCCAGCAGGAAGGCGAAGCCGTTGGCGACCACCGTGAGCCGGCCGAAGCGGGCCGCCAGTGCGGCGCTGCGGCGGGAGACCACCAGCATGCCGACCGCCAGCGGAAGCACGCCGAATCCGGTGGCCAGCACCGAGAAGCCCTTCACCTGCTGGAGGTACTGCGCGTTCACGTAGAAGAGGGCGAACATCCCGAAGAAGACCGCGCCGATCCCCAGCGCGCCGGCCCGGACGGCCGGGACGCGGAACAGCCGCGGGTCCAGCATCGGGTGCGCGCAGCGCAGTTCGTACCAGGTGAACCCGGCCAGCAGCAGCGCGGCGGCGGCCAGGCTGAGCAGCACGGCGGGCGAGCCCCAGCCCTGCGCAGGGCCTTCGATCACGCCGTGCAGCAGGGCGACGAAGCCGAGCACCAGCAGGACGCTGCCCACCGGGTCCTGCCGGGTCCCGCGCAGCGGGGTGACCGGGACGACGACCGCGACCAGCGCGAGCAGCACCAGGGCGATCGGCGCGGCGGCCCAGAACAGCGACTGCCAGGGCAGCAGTTGGAGCAGCACGCCGCCGCCGACGTTGCCCAGCACACCGGCCAGGCCGGTCATCGAGGCCCAGGTGGCGATGGCCTGCGGGCGCTCGGCGGGCGGGAAGACGTGCACGATGACGGAGAGGGTGGCGGGCAGGACCAGGGCCGCGCCCGCGCCCATCACGGCGCGGCCGGCGATCAGCAGGGCGACCGAGGAGCCCGCCGCGCAGAGCACCGCGCCGAGGGCGAAGACGCCCAGGCCGGCGAGCATGGTGCGCTTGTGGCCGTAGTGGTCGCCGGCGACCCCGGCGGGTATCAGCAGGCCGGCGAAGACGATGACGTAGGAGTCGACGATCCAGAGGAGCTGGGTGGCGTCGGGGTGGATCGGGCTGGCGGCGATCGGGGGCACGGCCAGGTTGATGGCGGCGACCATGGCGATGGTCAGCACCACGCAGGCGCAGAGCAGCGCGAGCACGCGCCGCGGCCGGTGCGAGGCGGTGGTGGGCACGGACGCTCCGGGCTCGTGGAGGAGTTGAGGTGGCATGGGCCCAGGCTAGGAAGCACGGACAGTTGCGTTCAAGTGCAAAGATGGCAAGGGAGGATTGCGCCGGACGCAATCGAGAGAGGTGGGCGGGATGGCCGAGCTGGACCTGAACCTGCTGGTGGCGCTGGACGCGCTGCTGGAGGAGGAGAGCGTGACCGGAGCGGCCGAGCGGCTGCACCTCTCGGTGCCGGCCATGAGCCGCACCCTCGGGCGGCTGCGCAGGGCCCTGGGCGATCCGGTGCTGGTCCGCTCCGGGCGTGCGATGGTGCCCACACCCCGGGCGGTGGCGCTGCGCGCGCGGGTGCACGGGGTGCTGGCCGAGGCGCAGTCCCTGTTCGCCCCGGACGCGGCACCCGACCCGGCCACCCTGACGGGCAGTCACGCCCTGCTCGCCCACGACGAGATCGTGCACTCCCTCGGGGCCGGGCTGCTCGCCTCGGTGGGGCGGCTGGCCCCCGGCCTCACCCTGCGGTTCCTGGCGGAGCCCTCCCACGACAGCGACCTGCTGCGGCGCGGCGAGGTCGCGCTGGAGATCGGCGTGATCGCCGACGCCCCGCCGGAGACCAGGGTGGAGGCGCTGCTGACGGACCGTCTGGTGGGCGTGGTCCGGGGCGGCCATCCGCTGGCCTCCGGACGGGTCACGGCACGGCGCCTCGCCGGGGCCCGGCACCTGTCCGTCTCCCGCCGCGGCCGGCTCACCGGCCCGCTCGACCACGCCCTGGCCGAGACCGGCCTGGCCCGGACGGTCGCCGCCACCGTGCCCACCTTCGCCGCCGCCCTGCTGCTGCTCCGCGAGACCGATCTGGTCGGCATGGTGCCGGAGCGGCTCTGCCGCCGCACGGTCGAGGGGCTGGGGCTGTGCACCTTCCCCGTGCCGGTGGACCTCCCGGAGCTGCCGATCGCGATGGCCTGGCACCCCCGCTACGAACTCGACGGCACCCACAGCTGGCTCCGCACCCAGGTCCGCGAGGTCGCCGCGACGTACGCGGGCGTGCGGTGAGGACGGTGCCTCGGACGGGCGTGCGGGCGCGGCTCCCGCGCGTGCTCACCGCCGGTGGGGGTCGGTCGGCGGTGTCAGTCCTGCTCCGGTGCGAGCGCCAGTTGACCTGACGCGCGGGCCAGCAGGTCGATCAGCAGAGCGCGTTCCTCGGGGCTGAAGCCGTCGGCGATCCGCCGTTCGATGGCGACGGCCTTCGCGTCGGCCCGTGCGAGCAGCCGGCGTCCGTCGTCGGTGAGGTGCACCTCGGCCACCTTGCGGTGCCAGGGGTGCGGCTGACGGGTGATCAGGCCCTTCGCCTCCAGGTTGGCGAGCACGGTGGCGATGGTCTGCGGCGTGACCAGGCAGGCACGGGCGAGTGCGGCGGCGGAGAGCCCCGGCTGGTCGTCCAGCGTGTACAGCGCGGCGTACTGCGGAACGGTGAGCCCGAGCGGCCGGAGCGCCGCGTGCTTGGCCGCCATCAGCTCCTGCTCCACCCGCTTGATGTGCAGTCCGACGCGCTCCGTGACCGGCATTCCCATGGGGGCGATCGTACGCCACCGGCTCGAACCCTGGCTGATGACAGAGCTCTGCTACATGACAGAACTCTGTTATCTTCGGGGCATCACTCGGCCACTCACCCATGGAGGCACCCCTTGGCCAGCCGCGAACCGCTCGATCACGTCGTCGCAGGGTCCGGCCCGGGCCTGGTCCTGATCCACGGCACCGGCGCCGACGCGACCTCGAACTGGGAAGCCCTCATCGAGGCGATGCGTGACCGGTACACCGTCGTCGCCCCGAACCTGCCCGGCGCCGGCGCCACCCCCGTGGACCCCGGACCGATCGACCTGGACTCACTCGCCGACCGGGTCGCCGCCACCGCCCGGGCCGCCGGACTGGAACGGTTCCACCTGGTCGGTCACTCGCTGGGCTCCGTCGTCGCCACGGCCGTGGCCGCCCGCCATACCGATGCCGTGACCTCGCTCGTCCTGCACGCCGGATGGGTCAGGACGGGCCCGCGCGAGGCGTTCATGTTCGACCTGTGGGCGCGCCTGCTGCGCACCGACCCGGCCCTGCTGGCCCGCCAGTTGATCCTCACCGCGATGGGGCCCGGGCTCCTCGGAACCCTCGACGACGCGCAGTTCGCCGCCATGGCCGCGGGCTTCACGGCCATGCTCGACGAGCGCATCCTCGGGCAGATGGAGCTCGACGCCCGCATCGACCTCCGTGACGCGGTGGGCCGGGTCACCGCGCCGGCGCTCGTGCTGGCGAGCGCCGACGACCTGATCATCCCGCCCCACCACCAACGCGAACTGGCCGCCGCCATCCACCGGGCCGACCTCCTCCAGGTCCCCGGCGGCCACGGCCTGCCGTTCGAGGACCCGGCGCGGTTCTTCTCGATCATCGCCGAGTACGTGGACAGGCGCCAGGCGCAGGACGGGGCCTGAGCCGTCGCCACCGACTCGCGGCGGGTTCGCCGCGAGTCGGTGCGGGCCCGGTGGGACGACGACTAGCGGGTCAGCCTCAAGGTGACCAACTCGAAGGGGCGCAGGCGCAGTTCGACCGCGTCCCCCGCGGTGGCCGCCTCGCCCGTCGGGCGTTCCAGGAGGTCGCAGAGCCGGGCCCCGGCCAGCGGGAAGCCGGTGCTGAGGCGGGCGGTGGCCCGGGTGCCGTGGGCCTCGTAGAGGCGGACCACCACGTCGCCGCTGCCGTCGTCCGCCAGTTTGACGGCGCTGAGCACCACGGCCTCCTGATCCACCGTCACCAGCGGTGCCACCCCGTCCGCCGCGCCGGTGATCCGCCGCTCCGGCAGGTTGATCCGGTACCCCTCGCGGACCGCGTCACCGACCGTCGCGCCCGGCGCCAGCGCGTGGTGGAAGCGGTGCAGTCCCTGGTCGGTGTGCGGATCGGGGAAGCGCGGGGCGCGCAGCAGTGAGACCCGGACGGTGGTCGTGGTGCCGTGGTCCTCGGGGCGCACCGTGCGGGTGACGTCGTGGCCGTAGGTGGAGGCGGTGACCAGGGCCACGCCCCAGTCGGGCTCGCCGAGGTGGAGGAAGCGGTGGTTGCAGGCCTCGAACTTGGCCGCCTCCCAGCTGGTGTTGGTGTGGGTGGGCCGGTAGAGGTGGCCGAACTGGGTCTCGGCCGCGTACCGCTCGGTGTGCAGGTCGAGCGGGAAGGCGGCCTTGAGGAACTTCTCCGTCTCGTGCCAGTCCACCTCGGTGTCCAGGTCGAGCCGGCGGGCGCCGGCGGCCAGGGTGAGGGTCTGCGCGACGGTGGAGGAGCCGAAGGACCGGCGTACCCGGACGGAGACCAGGCCCGGGGAGTCGGCGGCGACCTCCAGCGAGTCGAGCATCGTCAGGTCGGTGCCGGTGTTGCGGTAGAACTGGTCCACGTCCCAGGCGTCCCACATGTTCGGGAAGTCCGGGTGGAGTTGGAGCAGGTTGGCCGCCGCGCCGGGGGCCACCGCCTCCCGGCCGGTGGCACCGTCCAGCACCGAGACGACCAGGCCGCGCCCGTCCACCTCGACCGTCAGCAGGCCGTTGGCCAGCCGGAAGCCGCCACCGTCCCGCTCGGTCACCGAGCAGCCCGCGCCGGGAGCCACCACCGCGCCGGCCCCGGCCGGAACGCCCGAGCGCCCGTGCGGCGCGGCGTTGAAGACCAGGTCGGCGGAGCCCTCGCCGGCCAGCGCGGCCAGCGCTCCCTCGATGATCCCGGTCAGCTCGGCGGCCACCGCCGCGTAGGTGGCCTCGGCCTCCCGGTGCACCCAGGCGATCGAGGAGCCGGGCAGGATGTCGTGGAACTGGTGCAGCAGAACCGTCTTCCAGATCCGGTCCAACTCCTGTTGGGGATAAGGGAATCCGGTCCGGACGGCGGCGGTCGCGGCCCACAGCTCGGCCTCCCGCAGCAGGTGCTCGCTGCGCCGGTTGCCCTGCTTGGTGCGGGCCTGGCTGGTCAGGGTGGCGCGGTGCAGTTCGAGGTAGAGCTCGCCGACCCAGACCGGCGGGGCCGGGTACTCGGCCTCGGCCTTGGCGAAGAACTCGGCGGGGCGCTCCCAGCGGACCCTGGGCGAGCCCTCCAGGTCGCGCAGCCGGGCCGCCTTGCCGACCATCTCGCGGGTGGTGCCGCCGCCGCCGTCGCCCCAGCCGGTCGGCGCGATGGAGTGCCTGGCCCGGCCCTTGTCCTTGAAGTTCTTCGCAGCGTGGGCGATCTCGCGCCCGAGCATGGAGCAGTTGTAGGTGTCGACGGGCGGGAAGTGGGTGAAGATCCGGGTGCCGTCCAGGCCCTCCCAGAGGAAGGTGTGGTGCGGGAACTTGTTGACCTGGCTCCAGGAGATCTTCTGGGTGAGCAGCCACTTGGAGCCGGCCGCCTTGATGATCTGCGGCAGCCCGGCGGCGAAGCCGAAGGTGTCCGGCAGCCAGGCCTCCTCGTTCTCGATCCCGAACTCGTCCAGGAAGAACCGCTTGCCGTGGACGAACTGACGGGCCATCGCCTCCGAGCCGGGCATGTTGGTGTCCGACTCCACCCACATGCCCCCGGCCGGGACGAACCGGCCCTCGGCCACCGCCTTCTTCACCCGGGCGTAGACCTCGGGGCGGTGCTCCTTGATCCAGGCGTACTGCTGGGCCTGGGACATGGTGTAGACGAACTCGGGCTCGTCCTCCAGCAGGGCGGTCATGTTGGCGGTGGTGCGGGCCACCTTGCGCACCGTCTCGCGCAGCGGCCAGAGCCAGGCCGAGTCGATGTGGGCGTGGCCGACCGCGCTCAGCAGGTGGGCGGTGGGCTCGGCGGGGGAGGCGAGCACCGCCTCCAGCTGCGAACGGGCGGCCGCGGCCGTGGAGTTGACGTCCTGGAGGTCGAGGGCGTCCAGGGCCCGCTCGACGGCCCGCAGGATCTCCCAGCGGCGGGCACCCTCCACCGGCAGCTCGGCCATCAGCTCGCCGAGCACCTCCAGGTCGAGGACCAGCTCGTGGACGGTTCGGTCGAAGACCGCCAGGTCGAGCCGGGCGAGCCGGTACTGCGGCTCGGAGCCCGACGTCTCCTTCTCGCCCAGCTCGGTGGGCAGGAAGGGGTGGTAGTCCAGGATCACCGGGTTGGAGGCGGCCTCCACGTGCAGCAGCACCTCCTCCCCGCCGACGGCCGGGTCGGCGATCCTGACCCACTGGTTGCGCGGGTTGAGGCCCTTCACCGGGGTGCCGTCGGGCCGGTACACCAGGCCCTCGCACTGGAAGCCGGGCATGTTGGCGTCGAAGCCCAGGTCGATCAGCGCCTCCACGGTCCGGCCCGCCCACTCCGCCGGCACGGTGCCGCTGACGGTCAGCCAGCTGGTGCCCCAGGGTGCGCCCCAGCGGTCACCGGCCGCCACCGGCGTGCGGGGCGCGGCGATCCCCTCGGCGACCGGCACGGGCTCGTCCGGGGCGGTCCAGATCCCGGCGGTCAGCGGCACGCTCTCCGGGTACACCGCCGGGCGGACGCGCTCCTCCAGGACGCGCTTGAGCCGGGCTTCGACAAGGCTGCGGTCGTCGTGCATGGGGTGAGGGCTCCCTGGAGTGGTCAGCGGACGTCGTCGACTGTGAGGATCTCGGTGATGCCGCGCGCGGCCAAGTGGGCCTCGTCGTGCACGCGTTCGAGCAGGAGGGCGGTCGGGCGGGCACCGTCGGCGGCGAGCGCGGCGAACGCCTCGAAGTACGGGCCGCCGGGTGCGCAGACCGAGCGCTTGGGGGCCTCCCGTTCGCCGCCCACGTCCAGCACCAGTGCGGTGCTGCGGGTGGCCGGCGGCCGCCAGTCGGCCCGGGCCTCGGCGACCGCGGCGGCCAGCGCCAGGCCGGCCGGCTTGGGGTGCCGGTCGTTGGTCAACAGGCCGAGGGTGTACTCCAGTTCGGGGAAGTCCGCGAGCGAGCGGCTGACGTCGTGGGAGCACCACCAGGTGATGCCCCACAGGTCCGGGCAGTCCAGCGCGGCGGCCACCGTGGCGGCGGTGAAGCGGTCCGCCCGCCCGGGCGGGACGTGCGGGGCGGGGGCGCCGACCTCCTGGAGCCAGACCGGCCGGGCGGGGTCCTCGGCCCAGGCCTTGGCCAGCTCGATCAGGTAGGCGGCGTGGCCGGTGGTGGCGGGGGCGTCCGGGCCGTGCCGCTGGGCGGTGCCGTTGAAGACCCAGGAGTGCACGGCGGTGGCGCCGCCGATCCGGGCCGCCTGGCCGGGGGTGAAGGGGTGGTCGTCCTGGTGGTACGCGGCGTCGTACTCGGCGTGTACGTGCAGCTTCCCCGGGGCGCCGCGCTCGCAGGCGGCCAGCATCCGGGCCAGCCAGTCCTCGGCCTGCTGAGGGGTGATCAGGTCCGGGTCGGGGTGCGGGCCGGAGGAGAACTGGTTGATCTCGTTGCCCACCGTCATGCCGAGGAAGTTCGGCCGGCCGGCCAGGGTGGCGGCCAGGGTGCGCAGGTACTCCTCCTGGGCCGTCGTCACCTCCGGGTCGGTGAAGATGTTCCGCCGGTGCCAGGTCTGGGTCCAGGCGGGCAGGAAGTCGAAGCTGGACAGGTGGCCCTGGAGGCCGTCCACCGCCACGTCCAGCCCGCGTTCGGCGGCCGCGTCCACCAGGTCGGCCAGCTGCTCCACGGCGCGCGGGCGGATCAGGGTGCGGTTGGGCTGGAACAGCGGCCAGAGCGGGAAGACCCGGAGGTGGTCGAGGCCGAGCGCGGCGATCGAGTCCAGGTCCGCCCGGACGGCGCCGGGGTCGTAGTCCAGCCAGTGGTGAAACCACCCCTCGCTCGGTGTGTAGTTGACGCCGAAGCGCGGTACGGCAGTTGACCTGGTCAACCCTTCACTGCTCCTTCCTCGACCCCGCGGAAGAAGAACCGCTGGAGGGTGGCGAAGACGACGACGATCGGGAGGAAAGCGATCATGGTCCCGGCGGCGATCAGCCGGGGGTTGGCGCTGAAGGTGCCGTTCAGGTACTGGAGCCCGACGGTGAGGGTGTACTTCTGCGGGTCGTTCAGCACGATCAGCGGCCAGAGGAAGTCGTCCCAGGCGCCGATGAAGGTGAAGATGACGACCACGCTGAGCATCCCGCGCACGTTCGGCAGCCCGACGTGCCACAGGCGCTGCCACACGTTCGCCCCGTCCACCAGCGCGGCCGCGTCCAACTCCGGCGGCACGGCGGCGAAGGCGGTGCGCATCAGCAGCACGTTGAGCATCGCCAGCGCGCCGGGCAGCGCCACCCCGAGCAGGGTGTCGGCCAGCCCCAGGCCGCGCACGGTGACGTACTGGGAGACGATGGTGACCTCACCCGGCAGGATCAGGGTGGCCAGGAAGAGGCCGAGCAGCAGCCGGCCGCCGCGGAAGCGCAGCCGGGCCAGCGCGAAGCCGGCCAGGGTCGCGCCGACCGCGTTGCCGAACACCGCGACGGCGGCCACCAGCAGGGAGTTGGCGGCGTAGGTCCAGACCGGGATGGTGTCGGCGACGGCCCGGTAGTTGGCCAGCGTCGGGTGCTCGGGGAGGAAGGCCGGGGTGCGGGTGTAGATGTCCTCGGCCGGGCCCTTGAGCGAGGTGGAGAGCTGCCAGAGGAAGGGGCCGACGGTCAGCAGGAGGACCAGCAGCAGCAGCGCGTAGCGGACGGCGTTCCCGGACGGGGAGGGGGAGTTGAAGCCGCGGCGGGCGCTCCGGGCGGTGCGGGCGGTGCGGGCGGTGCGGGTGGCGGGGCCGGTACGGGTGGGCATCGTGGTCAGGCCGCCTTCCGGTTGAGCCGGGCCAGCAGCAGCATCGGCGCCAGGGTGATGGCGAAGAGCAGCAGGCTGAGCGCGGAGGCGTAGCCGAGGTGGCCGGTGAAGCCGCGGCTGTACATCTGGATCAGCATCACCACCGACATGTCGCGCCCGCCCGGCCCGCCGGTGCCGTTGGAGAGCACGTACAGCTCGGAGAAGACCCGCAGCGCGGAGACCGAGATCAGGACGGAGACCAGCAGCATGGTCGGGCGCACCCCGGGCAGGGTGACGTGCCAGAACCGGCGTAGCGCGGAGGCCCCGTCCACGGCGGCCGCCTCGTGCAGCTCGCGGCCGACGTTGGCCAGCGCGGAGAGGTAGATGACCATGTAGTACCCGAGGCCCTTCCAGACCGTCAGGGCGATGGCGCTGAGCAGCAGCAGCCACCGGTCGGTGAGGAAGGGGACGGGGGCGGTGACCACCCCGAGCTGCTGGGCCAGGCCGTTGACCACGCCCCGGTCGTCCAGCACCCAGCCCCAGATCAGCGCGACCACCACGGCGGAGGCGATCACGGGGGTGTAGAAGGCGGTGCGGAAGAAGGTGATGCCGGGGAGGCGGTGCTGCACCAGCAGGGCGAGCAGCAGCGGGAGCAGGGTGAGCAGGGGGAGGCAGACCAGCAGGTAGACGATGCTGTTGACCAGCGCGTCGGCCAACTGCTCGTCGCTGAAGGCCCGTTCGTAGTTGGCGAGGCCGGTGAAGTGCCCGCCGCCGAGCGGCTTGGCGTTGGTGAAGGAGAGCACCACCGTGTTGAGGGTGGGCCAGAGGTTGAAGACCGCCAGCCAGACCACGGCGGGGCCGGCCAGTAGCCAGGGGGTGAACCAGCGGCGGTGGGTCATCCGTTCCTTCCTGGGGCCGGGGGTGTCGGGGGGTGAGCGGCGGAGCCGGGGGTGCGTTGGGGGCGCGGCCCGGCTCCGCCCGATCTGGGGGTGCGTCAGTTCTTGAGCAGCTGGTTGCAGCGGGCCACCGCGGTGTCCAGGGCGGCCTGGGAGGTGGTGTCCCCGCTGATAGCCAGGGCGATCTGCTGGTTGATGACGTCGCTCATCGCGTCCTGCACCTGGACGGGCTGGAGCATCTTGGCCTTGGCGAGCGAGCCGAAGGCGATCACCTTGGCGTCGCTCGCGTTGGTGCCGTCGCTCTTGGCGAAGTACGGATCCCCAGCCGAGGCCTTGGTGGAGGGGAAGATGCTGGTCAGGTGGGCGAAGGCGGCCTGGTTCTCCGGGCTGGTGACCCAGCGGGCCAGCGCGATCGCGGCCGGGGCGTTCTTGGTGGACTTCGCCACCGAGACGCCCTGGACGTAGAGGGGCGGGGTGCCGAAGGCGGCGGAGGGCACCACCTTGGGGGCCAGCGTCGGGTTGTCGGTGGCCAGCGAGGTGATCAGGTTGCCGCCGCCGGTGGTCCAGGCGACGGTGCCGGCGGTGAAGAGCTTGGAGTTCCCCGCGTACTTGTCGGTCAGCACGTCGCGCGGGAGCAGGCCCTCCTTGAAGGCGGCTCGGTACTTGTCCAGCAGGGCGGCGGCCTGCGGGGTGTTGAAGGTGAAGCTCTTCCCGTCGGCGGCCATGATCGGCACGCCCTCGTTGGCCAGGTCGCCGAGGCCGGGCTTGCGGCTCATCAGGTAGGCGTCGGCGCCCGCCTTCTCCTTGAACACCCGCGCCTGGGCGATGAGTTCGTCCAGGTTGGTGGGGAGCTTCCGGGGGTCCAGGCCGTACTTGGCGAGGAGTTCGGAGTTCCAGTAGTTGACGTCGGTGTTGAGGTACCACGGGTAGCCGTAGGCGCCGTCCTGGCCGGGGAAGCGGTAGGCGTCGATGCCGCCGGCCACGTACTCCCCGGTCAGCTTGGGGTCGGACGTGGCGAGGTCGAGCAGCAGGCCCTGCTTGGCCAGCGGGAGGGCGAAGTCGGGCGGGAGGTTGACCACGTCCGGCAGGGTGCCGCCCGCCGCCTGGCTGAGCACCTTGTCCGAGTACCCGTCACCGGGCTGGTCCAGCCACTCGACCTCGGTGCCGGGGTACTGCTTCTGGAAGCCGTCGATCACGCCCTGCACGTAGGCGGTGAACTTGGGCTTCAGCGCCCAGGTCTGGAGCGAGACCTTGCCCTTGACCTCGCCGCCGACGGGGACGGTGTCGTAGCTCTTGCTGTCGTTGCCCAGGCCGCAGCCGGTGAGGGCGGCGGTGGCGAGCACGGCGGTGGCCAGTGCCGCACGGATTCGTCTCATGAGGGTTCCGGTGTCCGTCCTGCCGAGGGGTGGAAGAGGAACGTGCTAAACCGGTCTAGTGACGTCGGGGAGCATGCTCCTGGCTAGACTCCGGTGTCAAGAGAGAGGTCAGGTTCGATGGGCAGACCGACGATTGCCGACATCGCCCGCGAGGCGGGGGTCTCCAAGGGCGCGGTCTCGTTCGCGCTCAACGGGCGGCCGGGGGTGAGCGAGGCCACCAGGCAGCGCATCCTCGCGGTGGCGGAGCGGATGAACTGGCGCCCGCACAGCGCCGCGCGGGCGCTCGGCGGGGCCCGGGCCGGGGCGGTCGGGCTGGTGATCGCGCGCCCGGCCCGGACCATCGGGGTGGAGCCGTTCTTCGCCCAGCTGCTGTCGGGTCTCCAGGCCGGGCTCTCGGCCCGCTCGGTGGCGCTGGAGCTGATGGTGGTCGAGGACACCGCCGCCGAGACCGAGGTCTACCGCCGCTGGGCGTCCGAGCACCGGGTGGACGGCCTGGTGGTGGTGGACCTGCAGACCCGGGACCGGCGGATCGCCGTGCTGGAGGAACTCGCCCTGCCCACCGTGGTGCTGGGCGGCCCCGGTGGCCACGGCACGCTGTCCAGCGTCTGGGCCGACGACCGCGAGGCGATGCTCTCGATCGTGGACTACCTGGCCGCGCTAGGGCACCGCCGGATCGCCCACCTGGCCGGCCTGCCGGCCTTCCAGCACACCCAGCGCCGGATCCGGGCCGTGCGGGACGCGGCGAAGCGGCTCGGCCTGGAGGCCGTCTCGGTGCCCACCGACTTCAGCGACGCGGAGGGCGCGGCGGCCACCCGGGCGCAGCTGGCCAAGGCGGCCCGGCCGACCGCGCTGGTCTACGACAGCGACGTGATGGCGCTGGCCGGGCTGGGCGTGGCGGCCGAGATGGGGGTCTCCGTGCCGGGCGAGCTCTCGGTGGTCTCCTTCGACGACTCGGTGCTGACCCGGGTGGTGCACCCCGCGCTGACCGCCCTCACTCGGGACACCTTCGCGCTCGGCGAGCAGGTGGCCCGCACCCTGCTGTCGGCCGTGGACGAACCGGGGCGGCAGGTGGTGCTGCAGATGCCCACGCCGCGGCTGGTGGTCCGGGAGAGCACGGCACGGTGCCCTTGACAGGGACAGCTAAAGCGATTTAGGTTCCCGCCCAGCCCGGCCGCACACCTCGACGGCCGGGCCACAGCGCCATCCGCACCAGCCCACCCTCTCGGCGTCCCCTCGCCGGATCGGAGCACTCGGATGAGACGAACCCTTCTGCCCCTGCTGCTCAGCGCCGCCCTGGGCACCGCCGCGCTCGCCGTACCGCAGGCGGCCGCGGCAGCTCCCGTCGCAGCGGCGGGGAACCAGCCCTACGCGTCCTACTGGCACCCCGGCACCATCCTGAACTGGGACCCGGCCACCGACCCCGACGCCCGCTTCAACCGCTCCAAGGTGCCGCTCCAACCCCGGGTCTCCGAGCCGCAGTTGAAGGCCAACCCGAACGCCAGGGCGGGCGAGGGCAAGGTGGTCTCGCTGGTCTCCTTCGGGCCCACCTCCAACAACCCCTCCCAGGGCTCCGCCAGCCCGAACTACTACGCCTTCAGCCACTGGCAGTACGTCGACACCCTGGTGTTCTGGGGCGGCTCCGCCTCCGAGGGCCTGATCCTGGCCCCCAACTCCACCGTGATCGACGCCGCCCACCGCAACGGCGTGAAGGTCTACGGCACCGTCTTCTTCCCGCCCGCCGCCTACGGCGGCCAGCTCCAGTGGGTGCGCGACTTCGTCCAGAAGTCCGGCTCGACCTACCCCGTCGCCGACAAGCTGGTGCAGGTCGCCCAGCAGTACGGATTCGACGGATGGTTCGTCAACCAGGAGACCGGCGGCGGCGATGCGGCCCTGGCCACCGAGGTGCGCAACACCATGCGGTACGCCAGGTCCAAGGGCGCCGTCGACTTCATGTGGTACGACGCGATGACCGAGGGTGGCTCGGTGAGCTGGCAGAACGCCCTCACCTCGGCCAACGACGCCTTCCTCCAGGAAGGCTCGCAGCGCACCTCCGACTCGATGTTCCTGAACTTCAACTGGAGCTCCTCCGGGCTCAACTCCTCGAAGAACCTGGCCCGTTCGCTCGGCCGCAACGAGTTCGAGCTCTACTCCGGCATCGACACCGAGGCCAACGGCTACAACACCTCGGTGGACTGGGCCTCGCTCTTCCCGGCCGGCCAGCCGCACACCACCTCGCTCGGCCTCTACCGCCCCGAGTGGACGTACAACTCCTCGTCCTCCCGGGCCGATTCGCACGCCCGCGAGGCGCGGTACTGGGACGGTGCCAACGGGGACCCCTCCAACACCACCACCTCCTCGTCCTGGAAGGGCCTGGCCACCTACGTGCCGGAGTCCTCCCCGGTGACGGCCAAGCCCTTCGTCACCTCCTTCAACGGCGGCCAGGGCGACTTCTGGAACTCGGCCGGGGCGCGGGTGAGCCCGACCGGCTGGAACAACCTCTCGCTCCAGGACGTCCCGCCCACCTACCGCTGGCTGGTCTCCTCCTCCGGCAGCCGGCTCACCCCCTCGATCGACTTCACCGACGCCTACGAGGGCGGCTCCTCGCTGCGCCTGTCCGGCACCCTGGACGCCGTCAACACCCTGCGGCTCTACCAGACCCGCCTGCCGGTGGCCGCCGACACCAAGCTCTCGGTGGTACTGAAGACCCCGGCCGCCGGGGCCTCCAACCTCAAGGCCGCGGTGGCCTTCACCGACGCACCGACCACCTTCGTCCCGCTCGACCTCGGGGCCACCACCGGCACCGGTTGGGAGCGCAAGACCCTGGACCTGTCGGCGTACGCCGGACGGACCATCGCCCAGCTCGGCCTCCAGGTCACCGGAAGCGCCGCCTCCTACGACGTGAAGGTGGGTCAGCTCGCGGTCCAGGACGGCGCGGTGGACGCCCCCGCGGCGCCCTCGGGCCTGACGGTGCTCGGCTCCACCGACGTGACCGCCGCGCAGAAGTCGCTCCGCCTCGCCTGGACGGCCTCCTCGGGCGGCGCCCCCGTGCACCACTACGAGGTCTACCGCCGCAACGCCGACGGCAGCCGCACCCTGCTCGGCGCGACCCCGAACGACGCGCTCTTCGCGCCCCGGCTCGACCGGGCCGGCAGCGAGACCACCACCACCCTGGAGGTGGAGGCGGTCTCGACCGAGTACGGCCGCTCGGGCGTCGCCACCACCACGGTCGCCTGGGGCGGCACCACCCCGCAGACCAACCTCGCCCTCAACCGCCCCGCCACTGCCTCGGGGACCTGCAACGCCAACGAGGGCCCGGCCAAGGCCGTCAACGGCAGCGTCTCGGGCGGGAACGGCGACAAGTGGTGCACCCTCACCTCCACCAAGTGGCTGGAGGTGGACCTCGGCGCGGCCAGGCCGCTCTCCAGCTTCGTGGTCAAGCACGCGAGCGCGGGCGGCGAGAGCACGAGCTACAACACCCGCGACTTCACCGTCCAGGTCCGCAACGCCACCACCGACGCCTGGACCACCGCCGTCACGGTCACCGGGAACACCGCCGGCACCACCACCCACCCGGTCGACCTCACCGCCCGGTACGTCCGGCTGGTGGTGACCAAGCCGACCCAGACCACCGACCCGGCCGCCCGGATCTACGAGTTCGAGGCCTGGGGCTCCTGACGCCCCGTCCGCGTTCGAGGTGACGAGAGAGAGGACCAGCCCCGTGCCGGTCAGCATCACCGCCGTCGAGTCCACCGACCTGTTCACCGGCACCGCCGAGGCCCCGCGCCAGCTCCTGCGGGTCACCCTGGACGGGCCGCCCGCCGTGGTCACCGTGACCGGGCCGGGGGTCGAGGGCGCCGCGGCCGGCACGGGGGCGGTCGAGGTCCCGCTCGACCTCACCGCCCACCCGGTGGGCACCGAGCTCCCGGTCACCGTGAGGGCCGGGGACGCCCTGGCGGCCGCCAGGGTGGTGGTCGCCGAGCCCGGCTGGACCATGTTCATGGTGTCGCACTTCCACTACGACCCGGTCTGGTGGAACACCCAGGCCGCCTACACCTCCCCCTGGGAACTGCTCGCCGGGGACGCCACCACCCGGCCGCTCTGGGAGCGCAACGGCTTCGCCCTGATGGAGGCCCACCTCGACCTGGCCCTGCGCGATCCGGACTACCGCTTCGTGCTGGCCGAGGTCGACTACCTCAAGCCCTACTTCGACCTCCACCCCGAACGCCGTGCGGAGCTCCGGCAGTTGACGGCCGAGGGCCGGGTGGAGCTGGTCGGCGGCACCTACAACGAGCCCAACACCAACCTCACCGGCGCCGAGACCACCATCCGCAACGTCCTCTACGGCATCGGCTACCAGCGCGACGTCCTCGGCGGGGACCCGCGCACCGCCTGGCAGTTGGACGTCTTCGGCCACGACCCGCAGTTCCCCGGGCTGCTCGCCGAGGCCGGGCTCACCGGCAGCGCCTGGGCGCGGGGGCCCTTCCACCAGTGGGGCCCGATCCAGAAGAACTTCCGGGAGGCCAAGGACGACGCCACGGTGATGCAGTTCCCCAGCGAGTTCGAGTGGCTCTCGCCCTCGGGCCGGGGCGTGCTCACCCACTACATGCCGCACCACTACTCGGCCGGCTGGTGGATGGACAGCTCCCCGGACCTGGCCACCGCCGAGGCGGCGGTGTACGGGCTCTACCGCAAGCTCAAGCCCGTCGGCGCGACCAGGAACCTGCTGCTTCCGGTCGGCACCGACTACACCCCGCCCAACAAGTGGGTCACCGAGATCCACCGCTCCTGGGCCGCCAAGTACCTCTGGCCGCGCTTCGTCTGCGGCACCCCGCGCGACTTCCTGGACGCCGTCCGCGCCGAACTCGCCTCGTCGGGACGGACCTTGAGCCCGCAGAGCCGGGACATGAACCCGGTCTACACCGGCAAGGACGTCTCCTACATCGACACCAAGCAGGCCCAACGGGCCGGCGAGACCGCCGCCGTGGACGCCGAGAAGCTCGCCACCCTGGCCGCCCTCCAGGGCCTGGGCCGCTACCCGGCCGCCGCCCTGGACAAGGTCTGGCGCCACCTCGCGTACGGCGCGCACCACGACGCCATCACCGGCTCCGAGTCCGACCAGGTCTACCTGGACCTGGCCGGCGGCTGGCGGGAGGCGCACGATCTGGCGGCAGGCGTGCGGGACGCGGCCCTGGCCGCGCTCACCGGTGCGGTGGACACCCGGGGGGAGGGGCTGGCGGTGGTGGTCACCAACACGCTCTCCTTCGACCGCTCGGGCGTGGTGCGGGTGCCGCTGCCGGAGGGCGTGACCGGTGGACGGCTGCTGGCCCCGGACGGGGGAGCGGAGCTGCCGAGCGCCGTCCGGGACGGCGAGCTGTGGTTCCGGGCCGAGCAGGTCCCGACGCTCGGATGGCGCTCCTGGCGGCTGCTCCCCGGCCCCTCCGCCCGGCCGCTCTGGTCGGCGGCCGAGGGCACGACCGCCGCGAACGCGCGCTACCGGGTGACGGCCGACCCGGCGCGCGGCGGCGCCCTGAGCAGCGTCCTGGACCTGCGGTGCGGGCGCGAGCTGCTGCAGGAGGGGCGGGTCGGCAACGAGCTGAGGGTCTACCAGGAGTACCCGCAGCACCCCGACTTCGGTGAGGGGCCCTGGCACCTGCTGCCCAAGGGCCCGGTGGTCGGCTCGGCCGCGGAGCCCGCCGCGGTGCGGCGGGAGACCGGGCCGCTGGGGGAGCGCCTGGTGGTCACCGGGGAGGTGGACGGCCTGGCCCACCGGCAGACCGTCACCCTCTGGGCCGGCGAGGAGCGGATCGACTTCCGCACCACGGTCGTGGACCACCGGGGCGCCGACCGGCTGCTCCGGGTCCGCTTCCCGGTCGAGCTGCCCGGTGCCCTGCCGGTCAGCGAGGTGGCGGACGCCGTGATCGGCCGCGGCTTCGCCCTGCCGGACGTGGACGTGGCCGAGGCGCCCTGGACGCTCGACAACCCCGCCAACACCTGGTTCGGCCTCGGCTCCACCGCCAGGGTCCGGCTCGGCGCGCCGGACGGCTCGGCGCTGGGCGAGCGGGCGGTCGGGGTGGCCGAGGTCGTCGTCCCCTCGCTGGAACGGGCGGGGGAGGCACGGGAGCTGGTCGTCGCACTGGCCCGCTGCGGGGTGACCGCGACCACCGCCGGCGCCGACTGGGCGCGCTACGGCTGGCTGGAGGTGGACTCCAACCTGCCCGACGTCCGGATCGTCCTCGGCGGGCCCGAAGTCAACCCGCTGGCCGCGGAGTTGCTGGCGTCGGCCGGGGACGCGCACCGCGCCGTCCTGGCCGAGCACGGGCGGGTCTGGGTGCCGGCGCACAAGCCGCTGCGCGAGGTCTGGCAGCCCAACGCCGACCTGCGCGGGCCGCGGGCGCTGCCCGCCCTGATCCTGGCCGACCCCGCCTCGGTCCCGCTGGACGGCGCGGTGATCGAGGCCGTCAGCCCCGACGGGCCGCTGCCCGAGGCCGAGCGGCTCAGCGACCACACCGTGGCCCTGCTCAACCGCGGCATGCCCGGCTTCGCGGTGGACCCGACCGGAGCCCTGCACCTCTCCCTGCTGCGCTCCTGCACCGGCTGGCCCTCGGGCGTCTGGATCGACCCGCCCCGGCGCACCGCCCCGGACGGCTCCTCCTTCCAACTCCAGCACTGGACGCACCACTTCGACTACAGCCTGGTATCCGGCGAGGGCGACTGGCGGGCCCTGCACCTGCCCTCCCAGGGGCAGGAGTTCAACCATGCGCTGCTGGCGGCCGTGCTCCCGGCCCGGGCGGGAAGCCTGCCGGCCCAGCACTCCTGGCTGCGGGTCGAACCGCAGCGGGAGGTGCGGCTGAGCACGCTCAAACCGACCGGGAACCCGCACGCGCACGGCTCGGCCGTCCCCGCCGATCCGGCGAGCAGCGTCACGCTGCGCCTGGTGGAGTCCACCGGCCTCGGCCGGGCGGCCACCCTCTCCGGCGCGCTCACCCTCACCGACCCGCACCGGGCCGACCTGCTGGAGCGTCCGCTCGCCCCGGTCGCGCTCCCGCTCGCACTGGACGGCGCCGGGATCGTCACCCTGACGGCCCGTCCGGCCGCGCCCGCGGCCCCCGGCGGTGCGCTGCTCGGCCCGGCGGCGGAGGCGGCCCAGCCCGTCCACTCCCGCTACTGGCTGCACAACCGGGGCCCCGCTCCGCTCGGGTACCTCCCGGTCTCGGTCGGCCTGACGCCCGGCCTGGTCCCCGTGACGGACGGCGCCCCCGTCGAGCTCTCCGCCGTCCTCGCCTCCCAGCTGGTGGACGCCGAGGTGGAGGGCACCGCGGAGGTGATCGCCCCCGAGGGCTGGCGCGTGAACCCGCGCCGCCGCCCCTACCGGCTCGCCGCCTCCGGCCACCTCCGCTTCCCGGTCACCCTCACGCCGCCCGCCGACGCCGCGCCCGGGCTGTACTTCGTGGCGGTCCGGACCGAGCACGACGGTCAACTGGTCGAGGACGTCTGCACGGTGGCCGTCGGCGTCGACCTGCCTTCGCCCGGGCCCGCGCCCGAGGAGTGGTCCCAGACCAAGGGCACCACCGCCCTTGAGGGCCGGGACACCGGGCTCACGGTCGACGTCGCCGCGGACACGGTGCGGGTCGCGCCCGGCGGCCGGGCCGAGCTGGTGCTGCGGCTGGCCAACCGGACCCGGGGCGAGATCCGCGGCGAGCTCCAACTGGTCTCGCCCTGGGGGAGTTGGGAGCTGCTGCCCGACCCGGTGCGGGGCTTCCGCATCGCGGCCGGTGCCACGGCCGAGGTCCCGTTCACCGTCCATGCCCCGGCCGGCACCGCACCGGGCACCTTCTGGGCCGTCACCAAGGTGATGTGGTACGGCCGTTGCCAGTACGCCCCGACCGTGGAGCTGGTGGTGTCCCCGTGAACGGCCCCGCCGTCCCGGGCGCCGCCGGCGGTCACGGCACCCACGGCACCCACCACGCCCCGTCCGTGCTGGGGCTCCTCGACGGGCGTCCGATCCCGCGCACCGGGCTGGACCGCCGCCTGGCGGCGCTGCGCTCCGGTCCGCGCTCCTCCGCCCTGCCCGCCCCCGGCAGCGCCGAGGACCGCCAACTCACCCGCTGGGTGGCCCAGGTGCTGCTCACCGAGGAGCTGTGCGCCGCCGTCGCCGCCGAGCGCGGCCTCGACCTCGCCGAGCCCGGCCCCGTCCGCCTCGACCAGCGCGCCGCCGTGGAGCTCGGCTCCATCACGGCCGCCGCCTTCGAGGGCAGCGCCGCCGTCCGCGCCGTCTACACAGCCGTCACCTCCGCCGTTCCCGCCCCGCCCCCACCGCCTCCGCGGCCGGTCGATCCGCTCTGGCAACTGGCGACCCCGGACGGCGAGTTCGAGGCCGCGCCGGAGAGCCTCCCGGCCGCCCTTGCCGCCGCCCTGCGCGCAGCCCCGCCCGGCACCCAGGTCACCGCCGACGGCTGGACCGCCACCCTGGTGGGCCTGCGCTCCCGCCCCGCCACCACCCCCACCGCCGACCCCCACGGAGCCGCCCGCCGCCTCACCTTCGCCCGTTGGCTCGACCACACCCGCGCCACCCGCCTGACCCTCGTCCCCGGTCTGGAACACCCCGGCGACCCGTCCCAGCCGGACAACCACCACCGGCACTGAGGGTCACCCCGCCGATGCCTCCCGGAGCAGCAACTCGCGCAGGGCGAGGGCGGTTTCGGAGGGATCGGCCGCGGTGAGCACCACCTGCTCGGCCGCGGTCGACGGCCCGGTCAGCGGTACGGCCCGCAGCCCGGGCGGAGTCACGTCCAAGGCCGACTCGACGGTGATGCCGATGCCCGTGCCGGCCGCCACGTGGGCCGCGATGGCGTGCACGCTGTCGGCGGTGCGGATGATGCGCAGGTCGGCGCCGCCGATCCGGAAGGCGGTCAGCAGGCGGTCGCAGAGGCCGCTGTTGACCTGGTGCGGCCAGGTGAGCAGGCTGCTGGCGGAGAGCTCGGCGGTGCTCAACTCACGCTGCCGGGCGAGGGGATGGGTGGCGGGCAGCAGAGCCACGAACCGCTCCGTGGAGAGTGCGGTGGCGCTGACCCCGGTGACCTCGCCGAGCGCCCAGGCGACGCCCAGCCCGAGCGTCCCGGCCCGCAGCGCGGAGACCTGGGCGGCGGTGGACATCACCTCCGGCACGATCGTCACCTCCGGGAACCGCTCGCGCAGCAACGGCAGGCAGCGCACCAGGAGTTGGTGGCAGGTGTACTCCGCGTGCGCGACCACGAGAGTGGTGTGGGCCCGCTCGCCCGCCGCCAGCGAGCGTCCGCGCTGCTGGAAGCGGAGCAGCTGCGCCAGCGTGGCCCGGGCCTCGGGCAGCATCGCCTCCCCGAGCTCGGTCAGCGAGACCCGGCGGCTGGTGCGGTGGAACAGCCGCCCGCCCAGGCTCCCCTCCAGCCGCCGGACCGCCTCGCTGACGGTGGGCTGCCCCCGGTGCAGCCGGGCGGCCGCCCGGCCGAAGTGCAGCTCCTCGGCGACGGCGACGAACGCTTCCAACTCGATCCTGTCCACGGGAGCCACGCTACCCCGATCGATCGGCGCAGCCGATCGCTGCGGTCCGCAGATCGCCGTTGATGGTCCGTCAGCCACGGGGTGTGATGGACGGCGAGAGCGAAGGACCGACGAACGGAAGCGGTGAACGGCTGTGATGACCTCGCACGATCTGGACGGCACTCCCACGGTGACCCTGGCGGTGGTGTACCACTCCATCCACGGACACACCGAGGTGCTGGCCGAACACCTGGCCGCCGGGGCCCGGTCGGTGCCGGGGGCGGAGGTGCACCTGGTGCCGCTGCGCGCCGAGGACGTCAACGCCGGCCGCTGGTACGACCCGGAGGTGATGGCCCTGCTGGAGCGGGCGGACGCGATCGTCTTCGGGTCCCCGACCCTGATGGGCAGCGTCTCGGCGGTGTTCAAGGCCTTCATGGAGGCCGCCTTCACCCCGTTCACCACCCAGGCCTGGAAGGACAAGCTGGCCGGGGCCTTCACCATGTCGGCCTCGCAGAGCGGCGACAAGCTCACCGTCCTGGAACAACTCGCCGTGTTCGGCGCCCAGATGGGCATGCAGTGGGTCGGCGTCGGCGACATGCCCGGCAACAACTGGAGCGGCGGTACCCGCGACGACCTCAACCGCCTCGGCTCCTGGCTCGGCCTGATGAGCCAGAGCCACGCCGACCAGGGCCCCGAGAGCGCCGGCTCCCGCGGCGACCTTCTCACCGCCGAACGCTACGGCGAGCGGATCGCCCGCCTCACCCAACGCTGGGTCAACGCCGTCCCCTACGAGACCCCGCGCATGACCGAACACGAAGCCCGCGCGCTCTCCGCCTCCCTCCGCGCGCCCGGCTCCTGAACAGCACCTTCGGCGGGGACCCCTCGGGCCCACCCCGTAGCAGGCCGGGAGCGCGGTCCGATCACCCGCTCGCGGCGAGGGCGGCCACGGCGAGGGCCGCGGCGGTGCCGATGGCGGTGCTGATCGCGGCGTCGTCCGCGCCGGGGGCGGAGCGGGTGAAGACGGCGGCGGCGTAGTGGCGGCCGTCGGGGAGGGTGATCACGCCGGCCTCGTTGCGGACGACGCCGAACAGGCTGCCGCTCTTGGCGGCGACCCGGGCGGGCGGGCGGAAAGCGGCGGCGAGGCGGTGGCGGGTGAGTTGACGGGCCATCACCGAGCGGACCCGGGCGCAGGCTTCGGCGGGCCCGGCGCGGTCGGTCCAGATCAGGGTGAGCAGGCGGGCCATGTCGCGCGGGGTGGTGCGCAGCGGAGTGCGGCCCGGGTCCAGTACGCGAGAGGTGGCCAACAGCCGCTCCGCCTCGGTGTGTTCGGCGGCGGTGGCGGTGGGGGACCAGCGCTGGAGGTCGGCCCAGTCGGCCCGGCCGAGGTCCTCGCCGACGGTGTCGAGCATGGTCCGCAGGTCGGAGCCGAGCACGGTGCCGGCGAGGCCCAGCCGTTCGGCGGTGGCGTTGACGGAGGCGGTGCCGACCCGGCGCAGCAGCTCGTCGGTGGCGGGGTTGTCGCTGACGGTCAGCATCAGCACCACCAGGTCCCGCAGGGAGAGTTCGACGTCGTCCGCCAGCAGCGAGAGCCCGGTGGGCCCGTCGGTCCGCTCCCCGGCCCGCAGCACCACCCGCTCGCGCGGGTCGAGCCGGCCCTCGGCGAACCAGGTCTCGACCTCCAACGCGATCTGCACCTTGCTCACCGAAGCCGCCACCACCGGCGCCTCGGCGTCGAGCGCGACCTCACCCTCACCGCCGACCTCCAGGACACACAGCGCGCCCTCGCAGCCGGCCGCCTCGAACACCGCTCGGATGTCGTTCCCCGTCATGGCGCCGATTCTGCCGGACGCCCCCGCCCGGGGGTGGGGGCGGGGGCGAGGGGGTCAGGACAGCTGGGCGTCCGAGAGGGGGCGGACCGTCGCCAGCGTGGTGACCTCGGGGGTGGTCACCGGGGGGACCGTGCGGGTCTCGGTGCGGTCGGCGTAGCGGAGGAACTGCGGGAGGCGGTCGACCCGGCGGAGGTGACCCTTGATCAGGGCCAGGCCGTGGACGTGCTCGCCGTCCTCGCGCCAGCAGACCAGCGGGACGCGGTAGGTGTCGCCCTCGGGGGTGCCGAAGACCGCCTCGTAGGACTGGGCGTCGAGCAGGCTCATGCCGCGCCCTCCTTCGGGGAGACCGAGAACAGGTGGCCGTAGTCGGTGACGGCGGCGGCCAGGTGGGCGGCGTCCGCGAGGTGCAGGGCGTGCCACATGAGGACCTGGTTGGCCGTCAGGACGTGGAAGCCGAGCTCCTCCTCCAAGGGCCCGATGGTGCCGACCGCGCGGATGCCGTTGCCGGCCACCAGGACGGCGTCCGGGCGGTACGCGGCGACGGTGGTGCGGATCCAGGCGGAGAGGTTCTCCGGGGTGATCGCCTTCTGGTTCGAGGGCAGCCCGCACGGGCCGTGGTGGATCACCTGGTAGCCGAACTCCTGGAAGTAGTCGGCTCCCTGGGTGGAGAGCGCGTCGTCGAACCAGGGCGGGTTCACCACCGCGATCCGCCGGGCGCCTAGTGCGTCGAAGGCGGCCCGGGCGGCCTTGGTGGTGCCGGTGAGCGGCAGTCCGCGGGTGACCGGCAGCAGCCGCTCGTAGAGCTCCTGCTCGCCGGCGGCCTTGAGCGCGTACGAGGAGGAGGTGAACCCGAGGGTGAGGGCGTGCAGCGGGGAGGCGGCCAGCAGCTCGACCGCCTGGTCCAGGTAGGGGGCCTGGACGAAGGAACGGATCGGGTCGTGCGGGATCTTCTCGTCCATCTCGCCGCCGGCCCGCATCGCGGCGAAGTGGATCCGGGAGCCGTGGATGGTCACCGACTCCGGTGCGAGGGCCTGGAGTTCGGCCTCCGGGCCGACGTCGGCGTGCGGGACGACGACGCCGATCCGGGTGGAGGCGTCCCAGCCGTCGACGGGCGGGGGAGTGCTGCTCATCGTCGCTCTCCTCAGTGGGTGGGGGCGGCGGCCTCGTCGGCCAGCCGTCCGCCGGACACGGTGCCGGTGCCGGTGTCGTCCAGGAACTTGGGGTGCTTGCGGCGCATGTTCGCCAGCACGAAGTCGTACGGCAGGTCGTCGAAGGCGCCGTGGTCGGTCAGGAACTCCATCGAGCCGCCGCCCTCGGCGGTCGGGTGGTACAGGCTGTCGGTGCGGCCGTCGAACTCCAGCGGCTGCATGCCGTAGAGCTTGCAGAGCAGCTTGTTGAAGACGGGAGTGGCCTTGACCCACTTCCCCTCCAGGTGCACCTGGGTGAGCGAGTGGAAGAACACGTCGCTGCCGATGTGCTCCAGCAGCCGGGGCGAGGCGAGGTGGTTGCGCACGTCGCTGTAGAGCAGCCGGGAGGGGATGCCGACGGCCCGGACGGCCGCGGCGTAGAGCACCGACTTGTGCATGCAGAAGCCGGACTTGGTGGTGACGGTGTTCGAGGCGCGCAGGCCCTCGGGGGTCAGCGGGGCGCCGTAGACCTCGTAGAAGACGCCGTCGCGGACGGCGTAGTAGAGCTCGACCGCCTTGGTGACCGGGTCGGCGGAGCGGTCCTTGACGGCGTGGTCGATGAAGGCCTGCACCTGATCGGTCTGGTGGTCCAGGAAGGCGGTGGGGAGTATGAGGTGGTCCAACTGCTCGGTCATGACGGGAAGTTCCTCTCGGAGGGCCCTCTCAGAGCCCGAGAAGGGTGGCGATCCGGTTGCGCTGGATCTCGGAGGTGCCGGAGTAGATCGTCCCGGCGATCGAGTTGCGCAGGTCGCGCTCGATGCCGTACTCGGTGAGCACGCCGCGGCCGCCGTGGATCTGCACCGCGTCCAGCGCGGTCTGCAGGTTGGCCTCGGAGACCACGGTCTTGGTGGCGGCGAGGTCGAGGGCGGAGTCCTCGTTGCGCTCCACCTTGGCGCCGGTGTCGGTCAGCCACTTGCGGGCGGTCTCGATCCGGATCTTCATGTCGGCGATCTTGTGCGAGACGGCCTGGTAGTCGCCGATCGGCCGGCCGAACTGGTGACGCTCCTTGGCGAAGGCGATGGTGGTCTCCAGCCGCCTGGTCATCTCGCCCAGGGTGAGCGAGAAGCCGAACAGCACCTCGCGCTTCATCACGTGGTCCAGCACCAGGAAGCCGGTGCCCTCCTGGCCGACCCGCTGGCGGACCGGCACCCGCAGGCCCTCGAAGGAGAGGGTGCCGACCGGGCTGGTGCGCAGACCGATCTTGTCCATCGCGGGCCCGACGGTCAGACCGGGGGTGCCGGCCTCGACCAGCAGGGTGGTGAGGCCGAACGGGCCGGGCCTGCCGGTGCGGACGTAGAGCAGGAAGAGGTCGGCTACCGGCGCGTTGGTGATGAACATCTTGCCGCCGTCGACCACGTAGTGGTCGCCCTCGCGGCGGGCGGTGGTGGTCAGGTTCATCGCGTCCGAGCCACCGCCGCTCTCGGTGATGGCGTGTGCGGTGACCGCCTCGCCGGAGGCGATCCGGGGCAGGTGCTGCTCCTTCAACTCCGGGCTTCCGAAGCGTTGGAGGGGCACTCCGACCGAGACGATCTGGGTGGAGGCGGAGAAGGAGAGCCCGGCGTCGTGCGAGACGTACCCGAGGCCCTCCAGGGCGCGCATGGTGGCGGTCAGGCCGTGGCCGGCGCCGCCGTACTGGGTGGCGACGTGGGTGCGGAGCAGACCGGTCTCCCGGAGCACCTCCCACTTGTCGCGCGGGAACTCCCCGGCGGCGTCCGACTTCGCCAGGTCGGCGTTGAGCCGGTCGGCCCAGGGCGCGGTGAGCTGGTACAGGTCCTCGGTCACGTCAGGCTCCTCGGGTGGGTCGCGCGCGGTCCGGGTCCGCCGGCCGCTCGGGTCGGGCCCGCCGCCAGGGGGTGCGGCGGGCCCGGGTGCGGGGCGGATCAGTACTGCGAGAACCCGTCCTCGGAGAGGGTGTGCTTCTCGGTGCCGACGATCGGCGGGTTGAAGATCGAGACCAGCAGCAGGTCCTCGTCGTCCGAGGCGATCAGGTAGTGCGGGTCGTGCTGGTCCAGGACGTAGATGGTGCCCTTGGTGATCTTGTGACGGGTGCCGTCCTTCTCCACGACCTCGCCGGAGCCGCCGACGCAGTAGCAGGCCTCCAGGTGGTTGCGGTACTGCAGCGCGCTGGAGGTGCCCTTGCGCACCAGGGTGTCCGCGACGGCGAAGCCCATGCCGTCGGACTTGGTGAGCAGGCGGTGGCTGGTGCCGTTGCCCCACTCGACCGGGGCGACGTCATCGAGGCTGCGAACGAACATGTCTGTCTCTCCTATGCGAAACGCGGAAGGTGTTCCGTGTGGGTGGTGGGGGTGCCGGTGGAACGGTGGAACGGTGACGCGGTGGAACGGAGGGTGCGTCAGACGGTGGCGGGGCTGTGCTCGAGGATCAGCGCCACCATGGAGTCGATGGTCCGGAAGTCGTCGGGGGTGAAGTCCAGGTCGTCGACGGGGAGTCGGTAGGCCTCGGTGAAGTGCGACAGCAGGCGCACCAGGCCCAGGCTGTGGAGCACGCCGGACTCGATCAGGTCGTAGTCGCCCGTCAGGTCCGAGGCGTCCTCGCCGGCCAGGAACTCGGCCGCGACGTAGGTGCGGACCTCGTCGGCGATCTCGGTGCTGCTGCTCATGTGTCGCTCTCCTTCAGGCGGTTCTGCTTGATGAGGTTGCGGTCGGGCTTGCCCGTCGAGGTGCGGGGCAGGGCGGTGCCGGTGACGTGCACGGAGCTGGGGATGGCGTGGCGCGGAAGGTGGCGGCCCAGGTGGGTGCGCAGCCGCAGACCGGTGAGCGGGGTCCCCGGCCGGTGGGTGACGTGGGCGTGCAGGCGGACCCCGGCCTCCGGGTCGGGCAGCGGGACCACCACCGCCTCGGCGACGTCCGGGTGGGCGGCGATGACGTTCTCCACCTCCTGGAGGTTGGTGCGGATGCCGCGGACCTTGACGTGCCAGTCCGCGCGCCCCTCCAGGAAGTGACGGCCGTCCGGGGCCCGGCTGACGATGTCGCCGGTGCGGTAGAAGACCTTGCCGTCGAGCTCGGTGAAGGCCGCCGCGTTCAGCTCCCGGCGCAGGTAACCGGTGGTCTGGAACGGTGTGCTGACCAGCAGCTCGCCGCTCCCGGGGCCGGTGATCCGCCGGCCGTCCGGGTCCAGGACCAGGGCGTCGGTGCCGCGGATCGGCCGGCCGATCGGCATCGGGCCGGACAGGTCGGCGAGGTCCAGCCGGTGGATGAAGGAGTCGTTGGTCTCCGTGCATCCGAACACGTTGTGGAACGCCGCCCGGGGGAAGGCCGGTGCGGTGCGGCCGAGCAGTTCGGCCGGCATCCGGTCGCCGGTGAAGACGGCGTGCCGGACGGTGCGGAAGACCCCGGCCCGCTCGAGCATCAGCCGGTACATCATCGGGACGCCCTGGAGGAAGCTGACGCCGTGCCGGGCCACCAGGTGGGCCAACTGCTCGCCGTCGGTGGACCGTTGACGGTCGACCAGGACCACGGTGGCGCCCAGCCGGAGGAAGGCCCAGACGTCCAGCAGGGCGAGGTCGAAGTTGAGCGGGGCGTAGGACAGGGCGGTGTCGTGGGCGGAGAGCCCGAACTCCTCGGTGGCCCAGTCGGCGAAGGCCTCGAAGCCGTCCTGCTCGATCGGCACGATCTTCGGCGTGCCGGTGGAGCCGGAGGTGGTCAGCAGCAGCCTGCTCCGGGCCGGGTCCGCCACCGCGAAGCCCTCGGCCTCCAGCTCGTCCGCCGCGACCGGGGCGGCGGCGAGGGCGCCGTTCTCCTCCGCGGTGAGCACCCGCACCGCCCGGGCCTGCCGGGCGAGGCGGTCGAGCACCTCGCGGCCGAGGTCGGGCGAGGGGGCCAGGGCGACGTGCCCCCGGCCGGCCAGGGCCAGCAGAAGGGCGACGGTGCGCGGCGTCTTGTGGGCCGGCACGCAGACGGTGCTGCCTTCCGGCAGCGCCAGCTGTGCCAGTTTCCTGCTCAACTCCTCTGTGAGAGTGAGCAGTTGGCCGTAGGTGACGGCCTGATCGTGGTGGTGGAGTGCGATCTGGTGGGGCCGAGTGCGGCCGTGGGAGGCGACGGTCTCGGCGAGGCGGGACGATGGCACGGCGGGATTCCTCGCGGTCGCAGCCTGGGGCAGTCGGGGTGCCGTTCGGCTGTTCGAATCGTGCGCTGTCGAGAGAAAAGTTAGCCGAGCAGGTACATGCTTGGTCAAGCATCCACTTGGCGAAGTGGTTGTGACGCGGACCACTCAACTTGCTTGTGCAAATAAAAATGACCCCGAACGCCGAGGCGTTCGGGGTCGGGCACGAGGCCGGGCGGTCAGCCCTGGGCCGCGCGCAGTGCCTGGACCGTGGGGCCCAGGGCGGGGTCGGCGGTGAAGGTGTTGAGCGCGGAGGAGAGCACCTCCGCGTAGGTGGCCCTGGCCGCCTGGTAGCGCTGGCGGCCCTCGTCGGTGATGACGGCGTAGACGCCCCGCTTGTCCGACGGGCACAGGTCCTTGAACGCGAAGCCGGCCGTCTCCAGGCGGCCCACCAGGCGGGTCACCGAGGACTGGCCGAGGCCGACCTTGTCGGCCAGGTCCTGCATGCGCAGCTCGCTGGTCGCGGAGTGCTGGAGGTGCTCCAGGGAGCGGTACTCGGACAGTCCTATCCCGTGCCTGCGCTGCAGGGCCAGGGCCAACTCGCGCTCCACGTAGGAGTGCAGCGTGAGCACGCGGTTCCACACCGCGTGGTCGGAGGTGGGTAGGGACACGGGTGGAGAGTTCGCCATGGTGCCTCCTCTGGGGTTGCTGCGGTCTCCCGGGAATGATACATGCTCATGCAAGTTTCTGGGCCGGGCGGTCGGTTTTCCGGCCCGCGTACTGACGGAGCAGCCCCCGGACAACATCGGGAAGGGGTGCTTCCGGGCATTCGGATTTGACGGAGTGGTGGCACTACTTTCCGCCGGTGGAAAACGGCGCGGACGTTCTTTACTGTGAGGGAAGCCCGAATTGACGCCGCGTTTGAGCAGCCACGGGAGGGACCAACGACATGAGCAGGCGGGATCCCGTCGCCCAGTTCTCGGACCAACTGTTCGCCCACTTCCGCAGATCCGACCAGCGCAGGTGGGCACACGCGTATGTGTACGGCCTGCTCGGCACCTCCGGCAAGAAGTCGGTGCGCCGCCTGGCCGAGCTGGCCAGTGACTCGCCCACGGCGGCGCAGGCGCTGCACCAGTTCGTCAACGAGAGCCCCTGGGGCTGGGAGCCGGTCCTCGACCGGCTGAGACAGTGGACCGAGGACCGGGCCAGACCGCGGGCCTGGACGGTCGCCCCGGTGGTCCTGCCCAAGCGCGGGGACAAGTCCTGCGGTGTTCACCGCCGCTTCGTCCCCGGCGCCGGACGCACCGTCAACTGCCAGGTGGGCACGGCCGTCTTCATGTCCACCGACGTGGGAGACCTCCCGGTCGGCTGGCGGCTGCTGCTCCCCGAGTCCTGGACGGGCGGCGCGCTGCGCGAGCAGGCCCGGATCCCGTTCGCGGTCACGGCCACCACCGAGGAGGAGGTCCTGCGGCTGGTCGACCTGACGGTGGGCCGCTCGCGCCACGCGGCCGTGCCGCTGGTGGTGGACCTCGACGGATACCTGGATCCGGCCCCGATCGCGGAAGGGCTGAACCGGCGCGGTCTGGAATTCCTGCTGGCGATTCCGGACGGATTCCCGCTGGCCCCGCTGGACGTCCGCGCCTGCAATTCCGGACGGGCCGTGATGCCCGCGGTGCGGATCCTCGCCGACTGCGGCGGAGGCGATCCGGCCGCGTCGGGGCGGGTGGGGGAGCGGGGTGGTCTGGTGCAGGTGCCCGGAGTCACCGCGGCCGCCGGCCGGGCCCGGCTGCACCGCGTGTTCAGCCGGCCCGCGCTGCGCGCCAAGGAGCAGGACCAGCTCTGGCTCACCAACATGGTGAGCCGTCCGGCCGGTGAGCTGCTGGCCTACGCGGAGCGCCGGCCGGCCGCGGACGAGACCGTCCTTCAGCTCCAACGGGCCTTCGGGCTAAGGGACTTCGAAGGGCGGTCCTATCCGGGCTGGCATCACCACATGACGCTGGTGGCGGCGGCCTTCGCCTACAGCAGGCTCGCCGCCGCCCCCGTCGCCGAGGCCTCCGAGGACGTCCTCCGGGCCGCCTGAGCTCGGTGCTTGACAGTAAGATGCTTGCTCATGCAAGCTTTATTCATCGCAGAGCCCCAGTCATGGGGCCCTGCGCGAGAGATGAAGATGCATATACATGCAAGTGCTTCGGCTATGACCAGGGGGAAGCATGCGTCACTCCGAGATCTCGGAGAGCGAGCTGACCGAGTACGTCCGTGAGGCGGTCCGGATCAGTCGTGAACACGTGGCCAGGGGCGGCATTCCGTTCTCCGGGGTCGTCGTCAATCACGGCCGCATCCTCGGCACCGGCTTCAACCGGGTGCGGGAGGACAACGACCCCACCGCGCACGCCGAGGTGGTGGCACTACGCCAGGCGGCCGGCACCTACGGCCTGCACGCCACCGCGGGGGCCACGCTGATCGCCTCCGGCGAACCCTGCGCCCTCTGCTACATGGCCTCGCTCTACTTCAACGTGTCCCACATCGTGCACGCCGTGGACCGCCTGACCGCCGCCCGGTACGGCTTCGACTACACCGGCTCGTACTCGATCTTCGCGGACGACCCGGAGAGCTGGCCGCTGCGCGTCACCTCGCTGCGCACCCCGGGCGACACCGAGCCCTTCGAGGACTTCCTCCGCCTGGACCGCACCGACCTCAGCACCGCCGACCGCACCACCACCCGCACCGCCGACCGGGAGCGACCGTGAACGAGCTGGAGAACGAACCCGCGGCCGAGAAGGTCCGGATCAAGGTCTGGTCCGACTACGTCTGTCCGTTCTGCATGCTGGCCGAGGGCCCGCTGCACGAGGCCACCCAAGACCTCGACGTCGAGATCGAGTGGATGCCCTTCGAGCTGCGGCCCCACCCCACCCCGACGCTGCGCCCCGAGGACGCCTACCTGCCGGCCGTGTGGGCCAGGTCCGTCTACCCGATGGCCCGTCGGATGGGCGTGGACATCACGCTGCCCACCGTCTCGCCGCAGCCGTACACCCGGCTGGCCTTCGAGGGCTACCAGTACGCCGCCGAGCACGGCCGGGCGGCCGAGTACACCCCGCGCCTCCTCCGGGCCTTCTTCCAGGAGAACCGGGACATCGGCCGGACCGAGGTGCTCGCCGACATCGCCGCCGAACTCGGCCTGGACGCCGAGGAGTTCACCCGCGCCCTGGCCGAGGGCAGCTACACCGAGGCCCACCGGGAGGCGCTGCGGACCGCCGAGGCGTACCGCATCTCCGTCGCCCCCACCCTGATCATCGGCGAGCGCCACCGGATCGAGGGCGTCGCCACGGCGGCCCAGATCCGCAAGGCCGTGCTCGACGTCCAGGCCGAGCAGGCCGTCGCGAGCGGAGCGGCCTGCGGCATCGACGGCTGCTGACCGGCACCCGGCCCCAGCCGATCCGCACCCCCTGCTCCCCGTGCTCCACCCGCGCCACCGGTTCGACCTCCCCAACTCCCCAGCAGCGAAAGGGCATCAGCCATGCAGTGGCTCTACCTCGGCATCGCGGTCATCTTCGAGATCGCGGTGGCCATCGCGGCCGGCAAGGCCGAAGGCTTCAAGAACCGCCCGTGGACCGCCGCCACCCTGATCAGCGGCGCGATCGGCACCTACTTCCTCAGCAAGGCACTGCAGACCTTCAACGTCGGTGTCGGCTACGCCATCTGGACCTCCGTCTCCGGCATCGGCATCACCCTGCTGGGCGCCGCGCTGTTCGGCCAGAAGCTCAGCTGGCAGAAGGCGCTCGGCATCCTCGTCATCATCGCCGGCGTGGTCGGCCTCCAGCTCAGCGGCGTCTGAGCCCCCGCACCCCACTCCGATCCACCAAGAAGGGACCGCGCACATGTCCAACACCAGCTCCACTTCCGGATCGGCCAACTCGTGGCTGATGCTCCTCCTCGCCGGCGCGTTCGAGGTCGGCTACGCACTCTCGGTCGGCGGCAGTGACGGCTTCACCAAGCTCTGGTGGTCGCTGGTCGCGGTGGTGTTCTTCCTGCTGACCCTCTGGGCGCTGAGCGCCGCGCTGCGCACCATCGACGTCAGCATCGGCTACGCCGTCTGGGCCGGCATCGGTTCGGTCGGCGCCGCGCTGCTCGGGCCGGTGGTCTTCGACGAGCACCTCACCGTGGTGCAGGGCGTCTGGCTGGCCGTCATCATCGTCGGCGTGATCTGGCTCAAGCTCGCCGACCGGATGCAGGGCAGTGCCGCGGCGCCCGAGGTCGAGCAGCCGGCCCGGGCGGAGGCCCCCGTCCAGCCCGTGAAGATCTGACGGATGCCCAGCCCCGCAGCCGGGGGCCGTCGTCCGACCCGGTGGGCCGTCCCCGCGCAGCGCGGAGGCGGCCCACTGCCGCGTTCCCGCCCGGGGGAGTGAAAGCTTCATCCGTACGGGTGAGCGGCGCCCAGGGGCGCGTGCCGGATGGCCTACGCTCCCCCGGGGACGAGGACCGGAAGAGGGGTGCCGCCGTGGAGCTCTGGCTGCTCAACGGGATGGACACGGCGGCGCTGAGCGCGGTGGTGGTCGGCGGGATCGTGCTGCTGGCCGTGGCGGGCGCGCTGCTGACCAGGCGGCGGTTCCCGCAGACCGTGCACGGTGAGCACAACGAGATGGTCGGTGTGGTGCTCGGCATGTTCGGTGCGATCTACGGCATCATCCTGGCGTTCGTCATCGTCACCCTCTGGACCCAGCTGGAGACCACCAACTCCATCGTCGCCTCCGAGTCCACCGCCGCCGCCTCGCTGGTGCGCAACGTCCGCGCCCTTCCCCCGCAGGAGCAGGACCGGGTGAACGCCGCGATCGGCGGCTACCTGCACGCGGTGGTGGACGTGCAGTGGCCGCTGATGCGCGAGGGCGAGCCCAACTTCGAGTCCACGGCCCGGAGTCTGGACGCGGTCTACGACGCGCTCCAGTCCTACGAGCCGCAGACCGAGACCCAGCAGACCTTCTACGAGCTGGCCGCCGGCAACCTCAACGAGGTGGTCGCCCAGCGCCGGGCCAGGATCACCATGGCCACCCAGCAACTCCCGCTGCTGCTCCAGGTGCTGGTCTTCGGCGGGGCGCTGGTGATCATCCCGCTGACCTTCCTCTACGGCGTCCGCAGCCGGCGGATGCAGCTCCTCTTCGTCGGCACGGTGGCCGCGCTGGTGGGCTTCAGCCTGCTGCTCACCCTGGTGCTCGACCGTCCGTTCTCCGGTGAACTGAGCGTCAGCCCGGCGCCCTACAAGGAGGGCGCGCTGGCGCAGTTCTGGTACGGGCAGCCGGGCGCCGGGTCCGTGGTCGCGCGCTGAACCGCGCCGCCGCCCGGGAGGTGCGCACCCGCCGGGCTGCCGGGCGGTGTCGCTCCGCCGCGCTACCGTGGGCCGCATGAACGATCACAGGGCCCGGCCCGCCGGCGGCGGGATGCTGACGGGCGTGGCCGGGGCGCTGCTCCCGGCACTGGGGCGGATCACCGTCAGCGGTGCCGAGCAGCTCGCGGAGGGCGGCGCGCGCGGCCTCATCCTGACGGCCAATCACACCTCGCTCGCCGACCCGGTGCTGATGCTCGGCGTGCTGGGGCGGCTGGGCGTACGGCCGGTGGTGCTGGCCACCGCCGGGCTCTGGAAGGTCCCGGTCCTGGGCCGGGCCCTCGTCCGGGAGGGTCACGTCCCGGTCCACCGGGGCACCGCCCGCGCGGGGGACGCACTGGTCGCCGCCGGGGCGGCGCTGGCGGCCGGACGCTGCGTACTGCTCTACCCCGAGGGCGGCCTGCCCCGCTACCGGGCCTCGGCCGACCGACCGCCGCGCCCGCTGAAGTCCGGCGCGGTCCGCCTCGCCGAGGCCACCGGCGCCCGCCTGCTCCCGATCGGCCACGCCGGTGCCCGCCGCGTCGCCTCCGGCGGCACCGCCAAACAGCTCGCCGGCTGGGTCACCGCCCCGCTGCGCCGCCCCCGCGTCCACGTCCACTTCGGCACCCCCCTCCACCCCGACCGGGACGGCGCCCTCGAAACCGCCCTGGCCGAGGCCTGGAGCTCCGCCGTCCGCGCCCTCGACCCCACCGACGTCCCCGACCTCTACCGCTGACGGGCGCGGCGGCAGTTACTTGACACTCTCAACCATTCAGGTCTACGGTCGGTGAAGTACTTGAGGAACTGAAACATCGAGTGCCTCAAATCTTTATGCACAGGAGTGTCACCATGAAGGCCATCACCTACCGTGCCTACGGCGGAGCCGACGTCCTCGAGTACGGCGAGGTCCCGACGCCGAAGGTCGGCCCGGACGCGGTGCTCGTCAAGGTCCGCGCCGCCGCGGTGAACCCGGTGGACTGGAAGATCCAGGCCGGCTACCTCGACGGGTTCCTGGACGCGGTCTTCCCGGTCATTCCGGGCTGGGACGTGGCCGGTGTGGTCGAGCAGGTCGGCGTCGGGGTGACCGAGTACGCAGTCGGCGACGAGGTGATGGGGTACGTGCGGGAGGACATGGTCAGCCGCGGCACCTTCGCGGAGTACGTGGCCGCCCCGGTCCGGACGCTGGCGCACAAGCCCGCCGCGCTGAGCTTCGAGCAGGCGGCCGGTCTGCCGCTGGCCGGGCTCACCGCGCACCAGGCACTGACCCAGGCGCTGGCCGTCCGGGCCGGCGAGACCGTCCTGGTGCATGCCGCCGCCGGTGGCGTCGGCTCGCTCGCCGTCCAGATCGCGGTCGCCTTGGGCGCCAACGTGATCGGCACCGCCAGCGAGCGCAACCACGAGTTCCTGCGCGGCCTCGGCGCCGAGCCGGTCGCCTACGGCGAGGGCCTGGCCGAGCGGGTCCGCGCGCTCGCCCCGCAGGGCGTGGACGCCGTGCTCGACCTGGTCGGCGGTGACGCCCTGACCGTCTCCCCGTCGCTGCTCGCCGAGGGCGGCCGGCTGGCCTCCATCGCCGACGGCGCGGTGCTGGCCCTGGGCGGCCGGTACGTCTTCGTCCGCCCCGACACGGCCGGGCTGACCGAGCTCGCCGAGCTGGCGGACAAGGGCCTGCTCACCGTCGAGGTGGCCGCCACCTTCCCGCTGGAGCGGGCGGCCGAGGCCCAGCGGCTGAACGCCGAGGGCCACACCCGCGGCAAGATCGTGGTCACCGTCGCCTGAGCGGCGTGAGCCAGGGCCCGCACCGTCGCGACGCGGTGCGGGCCCTTCCGCATGCCGGGCCGTCAACGCCCTTGCGGAGGACGGAAATTCACTTGGGACGCGGTGGTCGGCCGACGATACTGACGCGATGTTCACCGACGCCGAAGCGGCCGCGCTCTACGACCAGCTGAACCCCTGGGACCCGGACCGCTGGCCGGGTGACGCCTTCTACGACGACCTGGTGGCCGCCGCGCCCTCCGTTCTGGATGTCGGGTGCGGGACGGGGCAGATGCTCCACCGCGCCCGCGAGCGCGGCCACACCGGTCGGCTCGCCGGGATCGACCCGGACCGGGCCGCGCTGGCGCGGGCCCGCCGCCGCACCGACGTGGAATGGGTCGAGAGGACGGCTGCGCAGTCGGCCTGGGACGCCGAGTTCGACCTCGCCACCATGACCGGCCACGCCTTCCAGTGCCTGGTCACCGACCAGGAGGTGACCGCCTCGCTGGCCGCCGTCCGGACCGCCCTGCGCCCGGGCGGTCGCTTCGTCTTCGAGACCCGCCACCCCCGGGCCCGCGCCTGGGAGGCCTGGAACCCCGCCAACGCCTCCGAGCTCACCACCGCCACCGGCCGCAGCCTCCGGGTCGAGCACCGCGTCGAGTCCGTCACCGGCGACGTGGTCACCTTCACCGAGACCACCGCCGAGGCCGGACGGGTCGTCCGCACCGACCGCGCGAGCCTGCGCTTCCTCGACGTCCCCGCCCTCGACGCCTTCCTCGCCACCGCCGGCCTCCAGGTCGAGGCCCACTACGGCGACTGGCACCGCGGCCCGATCACCCCCGACAGCCGCGAGATCGTCACCGTCGCCCGCCGCCCGTAGCCCGGTCCGTCCGCCGTGGCGGGGGCCGAGCCGGCGCCGGGAGTACCCACTTAATTGTGCGTACTGGGCAGGGGCGGGCGGGGCGCGCAGACTTGTGGGCAGAGGGGAGATGACAGCGGGTCAGGAGGCCGGACGTTCGGCCGCCGCTTCGGCGGCCAGCAGGTCGAGGCGCTCGTGGCCCAGGTCGGAGACCGGGCCGAGGGCGACCGAGAGGCGCCGGCCGAAGTCGGTGAGGGAGTAGACCGTCTTCAGCGGCAGCACGTCGTGCACCTCGCGGTGCACCAGGCCGTCGGCCTCCATCTCGCGCAGCGCCTGGGTGAGGACCTTCTCGCTCAGGCCGGGCAGCCGTCGGCGGAGTTCGGCGGGGCGGTGCGGGCCGGCCTCCAGCAGCCAGAGCAGGGACGTCTTCCACTTGCCGTCGATCACGGCGATCGCGGCGGTGACCCCGCACACGTTCGGGTCCACGGCCTGACTGCGCGTCATCTCTTCCCCCGAGGTTCTTCGTTGTCCACCACCATGTCTACAGGAGACGCCGTATGTCCACCAACCACGCCTTCCCGTCCGTCACCGTGCTCGGCCTCGGCCCGATGGGCCGCGCCCTGGCCGCCGCCTTCCTGGCGGCGGGCGTCCGCACCACCGTCTGGAACCGCACCCCCGGCCGCGACGCCGAGCTGCTCGCGGCCGGGGCGGCGAGCGCCGCGACGGCCGAAGAGGCGGTGGCGGCGAGCGAGTTGACCGTCGTCTGCCTGGTCAACTACGACGCCTCGGACGCGGTGCTGCGCCGCCCCGAGGTCGAGGCCGCGCTCAAGGGCCGCACCTTGGTCAACCTCACCGCCGACTCCCCGGACCGCGCCCGCGACACCGGCGCCTGGGCGGCCGGACACGGCATCGACTACCTGGACGGCGCCATCATGACCCCGGCCCCGAGCATCGGCGGCCCGGAGGCGGTCCTCATCCACAGCGGACCGGCCGAGCTGTACGAGCGCTACGCGCCGGTCCTGGCGGTGCTCGGTGGCACCCACACCCACCTCGGCGAGTCCATCGGTCGGGCGGCGGGCTTCGACATCGCCCTGCTGGACATCTTCTGGACCGCGATGGCCGGCTACGTGCACGCGTTGGCGCTGGCCAAGGCGGAGGGCATCAGCGGACGGGAGCTGGCGCCGTTCGCCCAGGGCATCGGGGCGATCCTGCCGCCGCTGTTCGCGGAGTTCGCCGAGGACTTCGACAGCGGGAGCTACTCCGGCGCGATCAACCCGCTCACCTCCGGCGTCTCCACCATGGCGCACGTGGTGCACACCGCCGAGGCGCACGGCATCGACTCCGGAGTGATGCGCGCCGCCGAGGGGCTCACCCGCCGCACCATCGCGCTCGGGCACGGCGCGGACGGCGTCAGCCGGCTCGCCGAGGTGCTCGGACGGCGCTGACCGCCGAGGTGCTCGGACGGCGCTGACCGCCGAGGTGGCGGACGGGAGTTCAGGCGATGGCATCGAGCTCGCTGAGCAGTGCGGACACCCCCAGGCCGGTGGTGAGGTACTGCACGAACACCTCGTTGTTCAGCGCCCAGGGCGAACGCCGCCGCCGGATCAGGTCGATCGCGTCGGGCACCCGGTGGCCCAGCCCCACCAGGGCCTGCGCGGTCACCAGCCCCGAGCGGTTGTAGCCGGAGTGGCACCGCACCAGCACGGTGCGGCCGCTCCGGACGGCGCCCGTCACCGAGGCCGCGAGGCGCTCCGCCGCCCGCAGCTGAGCACCCGTCAGCCGGGCGTCCGGCATCTCGGCCACCAGGTGCTCCACCCCCGGGGCGGGGCCGTGCCCAGGGCTGCGGTACAGACTCGCCACCAGGTCGAACTCGCCCCCGACCACCGCGAGTTGTAACTCCCCGGTCCGGTCGGTCCAGACGTGACCGCCCATCCAGAGCCCGGGAACGATCTCGTTCCACGGCTGCTCCGGCCCCGGCACCTCCCGGTCCTGCTGCCTCGTCCGCATCGTACGCATCCCTCCTTTCCGCCCCAACGGGGGAGCCTGCGCCGGAGTTCCGGGCTGTGGTTAGGGTGTCGGCATGGCGGATGACCTCGGCGCGGCGGCGCAGCGGACGGCGGACGGACTGGCGCGGGAACGGGTCGGAGTGGTGGTGGCCGCGCTGTCCGGCGGGGCGGTGGAGGTCCGGGCCGCCGGGGCGGTGGGGGTCGACGACGTCTTCGAGATCGGCTCGGTGACCAAGCTGTTCACCGCGCTGGCACTGGCGGCCCTGGTGGTGGACGGTGAGCTCCGGCTCGACCAGCCGCTGGCCGAACTCCTGCCGGAGGCGGGCCACTTGCAGCGGGACGGGGTCGCGGTGACGCTCGGTCAACTGGCCCAGCACACCTCCGGCCTGCCGCGCCTGCCGCACGGCATGATGCTGCGCGCGCTGCTCCGCCCCTCCACGCCCGACCCGTACGCCGGGCTGACCGAGCCGGTGCTCCTCGGCACCCTGGCCAGGACCCGGCTGGGCGCGGTGCCCGGCAAGCGGCACCGCTACTCCAACCTCGGCGCCGGACTGCTCGGTCTGGCGCTGGCCCGGCACACCGGCACCGACTACGAGTCGATGCTGGCCCGCCTGGTGACCGGGCCGCTGGGACTGCCCGGGGTGCGGGTGGTCACCGAACGGCCTCAGACCCAGGGCCACGACCGTCGTCGCCGTCCCGTCCCGGCCTGGGACCTGGCCGCGCTGGCCGGGGCGGGGGCGCTGCGCGCCACCGCCGGGGAGCTGGCCTCCTTCCTCGGGGCCCAGCTCGCACCGGAGCGCAGCGCCCTGCCCGAGGCGATCGCCCTCACCCGGAGCGTCCGCCACCCGCTGACCCCGTTCGCCCGGGCCCATCTCGGCTGGTTCGGCCAGGATCTGCACGCCAAGCTGGGCGGCGGCACCGAGCTCTGGCACAACGGCGGCACGGGCGGCTTCTGCTCCTTCGTCGGCCTCGCCCCGGAGCGCGGCACCGGTGTCGTGGTGCTGACCGACACCCAGCACTCGGTGGACGGACCGGCGTTCGCCCTGCTGCGGGAGCTCGCGTCCCGGCGAGCGGAGAACGACTAGCGCCGGTCAGGCAGGCTCTAACCCCGCACGGTCGGCAGTCCCAGGGGGACCGGTCCGGCGGCGGGCCGGGTGCAGACGTCGTGGCAGTCGGCGTCGAGGCTGCAGCAGAGGGAGCAGATCGTCCCGCTGTGGAAGGGGCAGGAGGCGGTGTCGGGGATCTCGTAGTGGCCCTCGCAGACCACGCACTGCCGGGTCTCGGTCGAATCGGTCATCCCCGCTTCGGGGTTGGGCCGGGCGAGGTAGTAGCGCCCCTTGGTGGCCCAGGCGATCAGCGGGCAGAGCGCCATGGCCAGCGCGAGGGCGATGAACGGGCTGAACGCCTCGGCGTAGGTGCCGAACAGCCCGAAGAAGGCGGCGATGGAGACGGCGGCGGCCACGCACATGGCGCCGAACCCGGCCGGGTTGACGGGGTGCAGGTGGGCGCGCTTGAACTCGATGTGCTTCGGGCTCAGGCCCAGCGGCTTGTTGATCACCAGGTCGGCGGTGACGGCGCCGATCCAGGCGATGGCGACGTTGGAGTAGAAGCCGAGCAGGGAGCCGAGCGCGCTGAACATGTCGAGTTCCATCAGCAGCAGTGCGACACCGCAGTTGAGGAAGATGTACCAGACCCGGCCGGGGTGGCGGTGGGTGATCCGGGAGAAGAAGTTCGACCAGGAGAGCGAGCCCGAGTAGGCGTTGGTCGAGTTGATCTTGATCTGGGAGACCACCACGAAGAGCCCGGCCAGCGGCAGGGCGGCGCCGCCCAGCCACGGCCGCAACGACTCCACGTACGGGGCGATCGGCTCCAGTGCCTTGGCCTCGCCGACCGCGCCGAGCGCGGCGAACGCCAACAGGGCGCCGCCCAGTTGCTTCAGGGCGCCGATCACCACCCAGCCCGGGCCGGCGGCGAGCACGGCGAGGTCCCAGCGCCGGGCGTTGGCGGGCGTCCGGGCCGGCATGAAGCGAAGGTAGTCGGCCTGCTCGCCGATCTGCGCGATCAGCGACAGGGCGACGCCGGTGCCGAGGCCGAAGCCCAGCAGGGTGAAGCCCGAACCGACCCCGTGGGTCCCGCCGAAGGAGGTGAACTCCCGGAAGGAGGAGGGTGATTCGACGGCCAGGATGACGAAGGGGGCGACCAGGCCGACGATCCACACCGGCTGCGTCCAGGACTGCATCCGGGCGATCCACGCCATTCCCTTGAAGACGATCGGGACGACGATCACCGTGGTCAGCAGGTAGCCGAGGGGCAGCGGCAGGCCCAGCACCTCGTGGAAGGCCTGCGCCATGATCGAGCCTTCGAGGGCGAAGAAGATGAAGGTGAAGCTCGCGTAGACCAGTGAGGTCAGGGTCGAGCCGAAGTAGCCGAAGCCGGAACCCCGGGTGAGGAGGTCCATGTCGACCCCGTTGGCCGCACAGGCCCGGGCGATCGGGATGCCGGTCAGGAAGATCACCACCGCGGCGGTGAGGATCGAGGCCAGCGCGTTGGTGAAGCCGTAGGACATGACGATGCCCGCGCCGATCGCGTAGTCCGCGAGGTAGGCGATCCCGCCCAGGGCGGTGGAGGCGACCGCCGCGGGCGACCAGCGGCGGAAGGAGTGCGGGGCGTAGCGGAGCGAGTAGTCCTCGAGGCTCTCGTCCGCGGCCGATTTGGCGTAGGAGCGCCGGGGGCCCGGTGCCGGGGCGCCTGCCGTCGCTTCGCTCGCCGCGTGGGCGGGCGGACTGCTGATCTCGGTCATCGCCACTCCTGGGAGTCGGAGGCAGATGACCGGTGAGGCTAGGGACGCCGTGTGAAGCCGTGGTGCCCGCGCCGTTTCGTCCGGGTAACCCCGCGAACGGCCCGCCGTGCACGGCAGTTGGTGCCCCGTCAGGCCGTGGGACGCGCGTGTGGGAGGTCGTCGTCGAGCCAGCAGGCGGCGTCCTCGGTGACCAGCAGCAGCTCCTCGAAGGCGACGCCGACACCGCGGAAGGCGACCCGGGGGGCGATCGACCACAGGCCGGGCGGCAGCCGCTGGCCGTCCGGGAGGGGCCGCGCCGGGTGCACGACGACGCCGCCGGGCAGCGACCGGTCGACGGCGGCGTAGCCGTGCCGGGCGGCGAGGACGTCGACGGCCCGGCGGATGCGGAACAGCGGGCTGCCGCACCGGACTTCGTGGAGGACGAGGTCGCGGTAGGCGGGCAGGTCGGCCCGGAGGGCGTCCCAGACGGGGTTGCCGCCGAGGTGCCCGGCGAGCGCGATGCCGATGGTGCAGCCCTGCGCGGTGACGACCGCGTCGAGGAGGTAGGGCGTGCCGTCCCGGAGGCGCTCCGGCTCGCGCAGCAGGGAGAGGAACCGGCCTCCGGTGCGCGCCAGTCCGGCGCCGGCCAGTCCGGCGCCCGTCAGTCCGGTGGCCGTCCGCCGTCCGAACCGGGCCGCCGGCCGCCGGACGAAGCCGCCGAGGCCGGCCGCCCGCAGGGACTGCCGCAGCCACTCGGCCGCCTCGGACTCCCGCATCCCCGAACGCAGTTGCCCCGCGGCCCGTTCGGCCACCCGGTAGGCGAGTTGCTGCAGGTCGCGGTAGCGGTCGAGGTCCGACTCCTCGTAGGGCAGCGCCGGGCCCCGGGTGCGGGCCGGGGCGGTGCCGGGCGACCGGAGGGGGCTGCTGGGCATGGCGGGTACCTCGCCTCGCGGGTCGGCCGGACGGAGCTTGTTGAGTAGTACTCAAAAGTAGCCATGAGTGCGGTGAAGTCAATAGGATGCGCAGATGCTTCCCCCACCCCGCGCTGGACGGCGGCTCTCGGCGGACCAGCGCCGCCGCCAGATCCTGGACTCCGCCCGGGAGTTGGTGCACTCCAGCGGGCTGGAGACGCTCTCCGTCGAGTCGGCGGCCCGTTCGGCGGGGGTCTCGCCCGGGCTGCTGTTCCACTACTTCGGCTCCCAGCGCGGGTTCCGGTCCGCGGTGGTGCAGCTGGTGGCGGAGGAGCTGCTCGGGCAGGTCGCGCCGGACCCGACGCTCAGCGGGGCGGAGCAACTGCGCGGCGGGATCGAGACGTTCATCGCCTTCGTCGGTCGCCACCCCACGCTCTACCTGGCGGTGGTCCGGCAGGTGGAGCGCGGCGGCACGGGCGCCATGGCCACGCTGCACCGCGACCTCCGGGCCCGGTTCGCGGAGTGGATCCTGACCGCTCTGGTCGGCGCCGGGACGCCCCGGACTCCCGCCGTCACCGCCACCGTGCACGGCTGGCTCGCGTACATGGAGGAGCTGCTGGTCGGCTGGCTGGACGGGACCGAGCTGACCGCCGCCGAGCTCGCCGATCTGTGCGAGCGCAGCGCCTACCAGCTGGTCGCGGTGGCCGTCGACGACCCGCACCGCTGGCGGGAGATCCGGGCGGCCCTCGACCGCCGGCCCTGAATCCGGGGCGGTCCCGGGTCTTCCCGAACGGCCGGTGGCCCGGCTACCGTCCCACACCGGCGAGCGGTGATCGGCGAGCCGTGCCCGGCATCCACGTCCGTGCTCGCATCCGCATGCGCATCCGCACCGTCCACTGGCCCTCTCCCCTCAGGAGCGCCCGATGTCGACTGCCCAGCCCGCCACGGGCGTTGCCGTGGACGCCGAGTCCGCGCCGCCGCGTCGCCTCCTCGCCCGGGTGCTGTCCGGCGTGCTGGTGGGACTGCTCGTCGCCTGGGTCCTGGCGGCGGTGGCGGTCGCCGCGCTCGCGGTGCGGGTGGACGGGTCCAGCATGCGGCCGACGCTGGCCGACGGTCAGCGGCTGCTGACCGTGCCCGGCAGCGACGGGACGGACGTGCACCGGCTGGACGTGGTGCTGCTGAAGCGGCCCGGCCGGGACGAAGTGATCGTCAAGCGGGTGATCGGACTGCCCGGTGACCGGGTGGAGATCTCCTCGACGCCGCAGGACCCGTTCGCGGTGCTGGTGCAGCCGGGCGGCAGCGGCCCGTGGTTCCGGGTCGGCCTCCCCGCCTGGACGGCGCAGGCGCACCGGACCGTCAGCTGCTGTACCCCGGACGGCACCCGGACGGCGGGGCCGGCCGCGCAGACGGTGCCGCCGGGGCGGCTGTTCTTCCTCGGGGACAACCCGGACGGCTCGGAGGACTCGCGCGCCTTCGGCTGGGGCGACCTCGCCACCGTCTCGGGCCGGGTCGGCCTGCGGGTCTGGCCCCCGGCCGCGTTCGGCGGGCTCGACGCCGCGCCGACCCTCACCGAGGTCCCGGCGCCGACCGACTGACGTGCGGCGCCCGCCTCAGGCGCGGGCGACCCGGACGAACACCTCGGCGATCCGGCGGGCGGAGGCGCCGGGGTCGTCCGCGCCCTGGACGATGTGACTGGCGGTCAGGCGCACGGCCGTGTCGACGGCGAGCTCGCGCGAGTCGGGGTCGATCGCGGGCCAGGCCGCGGCGGCGTAACCGTCGAGCATGGCCGTGGCGGTGGTGAAGGCCGACTCGGCGCGGGTGGTGAGGTAGGAGAGCAGGCCGTCCTCGCCGTCCCGGGTGGCGGTGAGCATGGCCTTGACCAGCGGGTTGCGCCCGGCGAGCCGGAGGGTGAAGAGGGCGGCGGCCTCGGCCGCGGCCCGCGGGTCCTCGGGGTGCTCGTCGAGCTGCTGCTCGATGCCGCCGAGGCAGAGTTCGAGCTCGCGGTTGAAGAGCGCTTCGCCGAGCGCGTCCTTGGAGCCGAACTCGTTGTAGACGGTCTGCCGGCTGACCCCCGCGACGGCGGCGACCTGGGTCATCCGCAGCCGGTCGAAGCCGTCGGCGGCGACCAGGTCCCGGGCGGTGTCGAGCAGCCGGTCCCGCAGCAGTGACCTGACGGTCTCCCTGATCCATGCCATCCGCCGACTATAGCCACGCCGCAGGTCAGCTGAGCAGACACCTGTACCGGTCCGTGCCAACGCTATTGACACCTACTCACCTCCTGCTTACTTTCTGGACACGCAGCCGAAATATGTAAAGCGCTCCGGGGGTGTCGGGATGGGCGCTCCCGGAGCCGGCCGCGCCTCAGGTACCCGCGCACACCCTCAGCGGCGCGGGACGACGGATGGAGACCCCATGCAGGAAGAATCCAGAGGTGTCACGCGCTGGCGCAGATCCGCGCTGATCGCGGTGCCCGCCACGGCCGCCATCGCCGCGATGACGCTGGCGATGGCCCAGGGCGTGCTCGCCGCGAACCTCTCGCTCACCAGCGTTCCGTTCACCCTGTCCTCGAACACCGTCGCGGCCTCCAAGGGCCTCGGCGCGGTCATGACCACCGTGACCGCGGGCAGCCCCACCGCCGCGGCCGAGGTCGGTCTGCCCAAGGCGGGTCTGGACGGCATCTGCATCCACGCCGTCCAGTCGGTCAACCTGCCGGTCGTCGGCACGATCGGCACCTGGTCGATGAACATCTCCTCACCGGCCGCGGCCACCCCCCTCACCACCGCCCAACTCGCCGCCGGGCAGGGCATCCAGGCGAACAACCTGATCCTGGACGCCCAGTCGGTGAAGGGCGCCACCGCGACCCTGAACGCCACCGCCGCCACCCCCAACCAGATCGGCGCGGCGGCCGACAGCGCCAACATCAAGGGCACCGGCATCACCGACGGCACCGCGGGCCAGTTCGGCCTGGACGCCACCGGCGGCCAGACCGACATCCTCGGCCTCAAGGCCAACGCCAACGGCGCCACCATCGGCGGCGCCATCACCCTGCCGAACCTGGCGATCAACCTGGCCAACGGGGACACCGCCGGGAAGGGCGCGGGCGGCGGCGACTGCTGACGGACCCTCGGTCCGCCGGTACCGCCCGCACCCGGGGTGGAGCGCCGTGCACGGACGGCGCTCCACCCACCCCCGAACCTTCGACGCCCGACCTCCGAAGACCCCAGCGAGGACCCCGATGGCAACCACCCCCGCCGCCCCCGACCACCCGGCCGATGTCTCCGGCTCGTCGGCCCCGGAAGCCCCGCCCGGGCAGACCCGGCCCGCCGCGCCCACCCGCGCACGGCTCGCGCTCCGCCGCTGGCGCCGCACCCGTCCGTTCTGGGCCGCGGTGTGGACCGCACTCGGCGGCTTCGTGATCCTCTACCTGCCGCTCGCCCCGATCGGCCAGATCCTGCACGTCGGCGTCGGCGGCATCACCGGCATGGCGGGCGGCGCCATCCTGATGGCACTGGCCGGGCTGATGCTGCTGCTCCCGGGCCAGCGGCACACCGCCGGAGTGGTGGCCGTGATCGTCGGCGTCGCCTCGTTCCCGCTGAGCAACCTGGGCGGGTTCTTCGTCGGCATGTTCCTCTCCGTGCTGGGCGGCTCGATGGCGGTCGGCTGGCTCCCGGAGAAGCCCGCCCGTCGGCCCGGACTCCTCCGCCGCCGCACCGGCAAGGGGCTCGTCCCGTCGGCGCCCGAGACAGCGGAGGCCTGAGACGATGACCGTGAACCTGCGTCAACTCCCGCGGCGCCTCCGCGAGTCGGCGGTCGACTGGAACCGGACGATGCGCAGCGAGGCCGCCGACGGCACCGCGCACGGCACCCGCTGGGCCCGCTCCGCCGCCGTCCTGCTGCCGGCCACCCTGACCGTCGGCGCGCTCGGCGCGGCCCTGGCCCACGGCGCGCTCGCGGCGGGCTTCAACGTCACCAACACCCCGTTCACCCTCACCTCCAACGGCGTCTCCGGCACCGGCTTCGGCGCGATCCTCAACACCCCGACCATCGAGAACGCCAACGGCTCCACCTCCACCAGCACCGCGATGGCCCGGGTCGGCTTCGCCAGCGCCGGGCTGGCCGGGCTGTGCGGGATCGTCCACCAGTCGATCGCCGGCGTGCCGTACTCGCTGCTCCTGACGGCCGGTCAGCCGGTGGCCGCGACCCCGCCGGCCACCGTCACCACCGACATCAACGCCTCGAACCTCTACATCGAGGCGCCGACGCTCACCGCCTCGGGCAACACCACGCTGCAGAACGCGGTGCTCGGCATGTCCGCCGACCAGGTGATGGTCGCCGGACAGCCGCTGACGGGAGCCCAGGCGGGCGGCTTCGGCCTGGGCTCGGCCGGGTCCGGACCGAACGGCTCGACCGTCAACCTGGCCGGGCTGAACGCCAACGCGTACACCGCCGAGATCGCCGGTTCGCTCACCCTCCCCGCCCTCAACATCCGGGTCGTCGCCGGATCGGCGAACACGTGCTGACCGGGACGCGCGCCGCCGCCAGGACCCGCTCCGCCGCCGGGGCCGGCTGGCGCTGGTTCACCGCCTTCCGCCGGACCAGACCGTTCTGGGGCGGGCTCTGGCTGGTCGCCGGTGGCTGGACGGTGCTGAAGTTCTCGCTCGGCGCGATCCAACTGGTCACCGCGGTCGGCTTCAACGCGGTGGCCGGGTACCTGGTCGGCGGCGGGATGATGCTCTGCGGGCTGATCCCGATCGCCGCGCCGCGCCAGCGGGTCACCTTCGGGCTGATAGGCACCGTGCTGGCGGTGGTGTCGCTGGTGGTGTCCAACCTGGGCGGCTTCCTGCTCGGGATGGTGCTGGGGGTGCTCGGCGGGGCGATGACGGCGGGCTGGGGGCCGCGGCGCGGCCGGGCACCTGCCGCCGGACCCGACCGGGGAGGAGCCGGAACATCCGGTGAGAGCCGGGAAGTCGGAGGATCAGGAGCCGCCGGGGCCACCGGAGTCGGTGCCGCGGTCGGCGGGGGCGCGCCGTGATCCGCACGCGGCGGGCCGCGGCCGTCACCGCCGCCTTCGCGGCCCTGGTCGGGACGGCCCTCGTCCCCGACCGGTCGGCGGATGCCGCCGGGCCGCCGCGGCTCGCCGCGCCCGCCGCCGTGCTGCCCGGTGAGCCGCAGCCGCTCGGAATGCCGTTCCTCCCCACGCCCACGCCCATGCGCGTCACCATCGACAGCATGGTCGCGGTCGGCCTGACGGTGAAGAACAACGTCACCATCCGGCTCTCCGACGGCACCACCCGGGTCACCACCCAGTACACCTTCACCAAGCTGCAGATCCGCGACAACATGCAGGTCCGCCACACCGCACCCGACGGCACCGCGATCTCCATCTCGGTGCCCGACACCGGCTCGCTCGGTGGCATCGACAGGGCCGGCCAGCCGGAGACCACCGTGATGTGGGGCGACATCAGGCAGATCTGCGTCCCGATCCTGCTGATCCCGATCTGCGGCATCCAGGGCCTGCTGAACTTCTTCGGCTCCTTCATCCAACTCACCGCCGGGGCCACCAACTTCGACGCCGACGTCTACGGGATCCGGACCATCGACGACCACTCCGACCTCAGCAACACCAACAACCCGGTCCACCTGCCCGGCACGATCTCGGTGACCGGCCCGTGAACGGCGAGACGGGGCGCACCCACTGGCGCCGCAGCGCGCTGATCGCGCTCCCCGCCCTGGTGGCGGCGGGCTCGCTCGGCGGCGCGATGGCGAACGGCGCGCTGGCGGGCGGGCTCCAGATCCAGTCCGGCACCGTCCAGCTGACCACCAGCAGCCTCTACGGCACCCGGTACGCGGCGGCCGTGGTCGACCAGACCTCGGTCCGGGCGGACGGCACCACCACGACCGTCCACCCGCTGCGGATGGGCTTCGCCAAGGGCGTGATCAACGGACTCTGCCTCGCCCAGCAGCAGCAGATCATGGGCGCCACCTACACCTTGATGTTCTCGCTCGGCGACAACGACCCGGCCACCTGGGAGATCGTCACCGAGAACACCGTGCTCGACCTGCGCAGCGCGACCGGCGAACTCGACATGGACGGCCTGGTCGACCTCAACATCAACGGCCCGGACACCGTGATGGCCCCGGACGGCAGCCCGCCGGTCCCCAACCCCCTCGGCAGCCCCGAGCACCGCTTCGGCATCCAGGCCGGCTACGCCAAGTTCGACCGCGTCACCGCCACCGTCCACGACCTCCAGCTCCCCGGGCTGCTCTCCACTCCGGGCCTGCGCATCACCGTCCGCCCCGGCGCCGTCACCTGCCCGGCCCCCGCCGCCCCGACGGGCACGCCGGGCACGCGCTGAGCGGCCGCGGGCTCGACGAGCGCCCCGACGCGGTGACCGTCGGCCTCGCCTCGGCACGGAACCCGCGGGTCGGGCGGCGCTTGATCGTCGGTTCGGCGGCCGGGCGTCACCGTGGATTGTTAGGGTGATGGTCGATCAAGAACGGCTGAGGGGTGGGGATCCATGAGTTCGCAGGACGGCAGTGACCGTGCGGGTTTCGGGTGCGCGGCGTGCTTCGCCGAGGACGCTGCGGTGGCGCAGGCGCACCACCGCGACCGTGACGGGGTCCGGCTCGAGAGCTATATCCAGGACGACTCGCACTTCATCGTCTCCGTCAAGCGGTGCGCCCTGTGCTCGCAGGCCTTCGTGAGCGTGTTCACCGAGTTCGTCGACTGGGCCGGCTCGCGGGACGCGCAGTACCGCACGGTGCTGCCGATCACGGACGCCGAGGCGGAGGACCTGGTGGCGGGGCGGTTGACCCCGCACCAGGTGGGGGCGCTGGGAGCCGACCGCCGCCATCTGCACAGCGACTGGCCGAGCGGTGCCGAGGAGGCGACCGTGTACTGGGGCAGCGGCGTCTTCGCGGTCGTCGAGGGGCACTGACCGACGGACGGGGCCCCCGACCCACCACGGGTCGGGGGCCCCGTCCGTCGGTGGGTCAGCCGCAGAGGGAGCCGTTGAGGCGGAACTGGGCCGGGGGCTGGTTGGTGCCGGTGTTGGTCGCCTGGAAGCCGAAGGAGACCGAACCTCCCGGGGCCACGGTGGAGTTCCAGCCGAGGTCCTTGGCGGCGACGGTGGTGCCGGACTGCGTCGCGGCGGCGTTCCAGGCGTTGGTGAGGCGCTGGGCGCCGGGGAAGGACCAGGTGAGGGTCCAGCCGTTGAGCGCGGTGGTGCCGGTGTTCTTCAGGGTGACGTCGGCGGTGAAGCCGGTGCCCCAGTCGCCGGCCACCTTGTAGGTGACGGCGCAGGAGGCGGCGGGCGGCTGGGTGGTGCTGTCCGCCTCGGTGGCGGTGAGGGTGGCGGCCTCCACGCCCGGGCCGGCGAGGGTGAAGACGGCGGAGCCGTTGGCGGTGTCGGCGTCGGGGGCGGCGGTCAGGGTCAGGTTCTGCGCGGTGGACCAGTTGGCGGCCGTGAAGAGCAGCGAGCCCGAGGCGCCGAGGTCCTGGTCGCCCGAGGTACGGGTCGCGGTCACGGTGACGTTCTGGGCGGGGGCGGCCGAGAGCCGGACGCCGACCGTGGCCGAACCGCCCTCGGGGACGGTGACGGTCGGGGAGGCCAGCACCTTCGGGGTGGTGGGCGTGCCGGTCGGCCGGTCGGCGGCGAAGGAGACCAGCCAGGCCAGCGCGGCGTTCCAGTTGATCGCCACCTCGTTGGTGGAGTACGAGCCGATGTCGTCGACGTAGCACTTGGCGGGCGCGCACCCGGCCAACTTGGCCTGCGCCACCGGGTCCTGGAGCCCGGCGTTCGGGCCGCCCGCGAAGGAGCCGGCCGGCGGGTGCGGCAGCGAGGCGTCGTACTGGTGGGCCCAGAAGCGGTGGTGCTGGTTCTCCACCGCGCGCTCGCCGTAGCCGGTGACGTAGGAGAGGTCGAGCGCATTGCGGCCCAGCAGGTAGTCCAGCGATTCCAACGCGCCTGCGCGGTAGCGCTGTTGGCCGGTCAGCTCGTAGGCCACGGCCATCAGGGCGCCGTTGCCCGCCACCGCGCTGTTGGAGCCCCAGACGTAGCCGTCGGGTGCGAGCGGCACCGCGTAGCCCTGGCCGTTCTGGGTGGTCAGCTGCGCGTCCGCGACGGTGGTCAACGAGGCGCGCACCTTGGCCAGTTCGGCGGCGGGCAGCGCAACCCCCGGCACCGTGGCCAGGGTGATCCGGCCCAGCGTCCCGGTGTCGCCCCACCAGAACGGGGTGGCCGGGGCCGCCTGGACCGGGGAGTTGACCACCGCGTCGCGGTACTGGGACTCCCCGGTGGTGGCGAGGAGCTCGGCGGCGGCCCAGTAGAACTCGTCCGAGAGCGAGGCGTCGTCGTACGCCCCGCCGCCGGTGGAGTCGGTGGCCGGGGCGTAGACCGCCGGGTTGGCCTGGGCGGCCGACCAGGCCCGCTTGGCCGCGGTCAGCGCGCGGGCCGCGAAGGCGGCGTCGTAGGGGGCGTAGACCCGGGCGGCCTGGGCGGCGGTGGCGGCCAGGTTGAGCGTGGCGGCGGTCGACGGGCGGTGCAACTCGCGCTGCTCGGAGTCGAGTTCGGGCCTGGTCGGCAGGGCGGTCCACTGCGCGTCGTGCACCTTGTGGAAGGCCATGCCGGCCTGCGGCCTGCCCTCCGGGACCTGCATCCGGAGCAGGAAGTCGAGCTCCCAGCGGGCCTCGTCGAGCACGTCCGGCACGCCGTTGCCCCGCTCGGGGACCTTCAGCGTGGAGTCGCCGAGGGCGGCCTCGGTGCCCGAACGGCGCGCCCGCTCGAAGGAGTTGACCAGCTGCCAGGTGGCGATGCCGCCGTTGACCACGTACTTGCCCTGGTCGCCGGCGTCGTACCAGCCGCCGCGCACGTCCTGCCGGTAGTCGCAGACCCCGGACTGGCAGGGCACCGAGGTGTCGCCCTTGTTCGGTGCCACCCCGAGGTGCCCGGCCGGGCGGGCGTACGCGGAGCCGACCACGGAGGCGTCGATGGCGATGCCGCTGCGCTGGTGGTGGAAGAAGGCGAGGCTGTCCGAGCGCAGGCCGTCGTAGAGGGCGGGGGAGAGGTCGAAGGGGTGGCCGGCCTGCCCGTCCACCACCAGGGTGTAGCCGGTGCCCGTGCCGGAGTAGGAGGAGAAGTCGGCGGTGTGGAGCGACTCGCCGGAGGCGCGGTCGGCGCCGCGCACGGTGGTGGTGCCGGAGGCCACGGTCCGGCCGGCCGAGTCGCGCAGCTGCCAGGGGAGCGGGGTGGTGGCGGCGCTGACCACGGTGGCGCGCTTGGGGCCGTCCGGCAGGTAGCCGAGCTGGTTGACGCGGACGGAGGCGGCGGGTTCGGCGGCGTGTGCCGCGAGCGTCGCGGTGCCGGGGGCGAGCAGCGCGAGGCCGGTCACCAGGGCGGCGGCAGCGCGCAGGTGGAGTCGGGACGTGACGGGCGACATGGGGGTGGGGCCCTTCTGCCTGGGTGGGGGACGGAGCGTGGGAGCGCTCCCAAGGGATATGAAGCCAGTCCTCCGCTCGCCGGTCAAGAGCCTCTCACGGATGTGGTCGGATTCCCGGCCCCGCCATCAAGTCACCCTGTCTGGCGTCAAGTCGCGCGCATGGGGCGAGCACGGGGCCCGCATGGGGCGAGCATGGGGCGCGCGGCAATCCGGCGCCGGGTAGGGCAAACCGGCATCGGACGGGGCCGTCTGACGGCAGGTCAGCCGACGGGCAGTACCGGATAGACGAACCCGGCGTCCGGCGCCCGGTAGTCCGCCAGCCAGCGGCCGAGCACCATCGCGGAGGGCAGGAACATGGGCTCCGGCAGCTCACCGACCGGCACCCGCTCCCAGCCCGCGCAGGAGTGGGGCTCCAGCACCAGGGCGGGCGCGTCGCTCGGCGGCGCCAGGACGGCGGCGGTCAGCCGGGGGCGACCCAGGTCGTGGTCGAGCAGCAGCGCCAGCACCCGCATCTCCTCGGCGGGCAGCACGATGCCGGTCTCCTCGGCGAGCTCCCGGGCGGCCGTCTGCTCGAAGGACTCGCCCGGGTCCACCTTGCCGCCGGGCAGGCTCCAGGTCGGCGGCTCGCCGGCGGTGGTGCGGCGGCCGATCAGGACGGTGCCGTCCGGGCCCGGCACGATCACGCCGGCACCCAGCATCGGGCGGTGACTCAAGCTGAACTCCCGGTCAGCGGAGGCGGTTTACCACGGGGACGGCTCGTAGTCCTTGAGGAAGCAGCCGTAGAGGTCCTCACCGGCCTCGCCGCGGACGATCGGGTCGTAGACCCGGGCGGCGCCGTCCACCAGGTCGAGCGGGGCGTGGAAGCCCTCCTCGGCCAGGCGCATCTTGTCGGGGTGCGGGCGCTCGTCGGTGATCCAGCCGGTGTCCACCGCGGTCATCAGGATGCCGTCGGTCTCCAGCATCTCCTTGGCGCTGGTCCGGGTGAGCATGTTGAGCGCGGCCTTGGCCATGTTGGTGTGCGGGTGGCCGGCGCCCTTGTAGCCGCGGCTGAACTGGCCCTCCATCGCGGAGACGTTGACCACGTACTTGCGGCGGGCCGTGGAGGCGGCCATCGCCGGGCGAAGCTTGCTGACCAGGATGAACGGCGCGGTGGAGTTGCAGAGTTGGACCTCCAGCAGCTCGATCGGGTCGACCTCGCTGACGGTCTGCACCCAGCTGTTGGTGTCGTGCAGGTCCGGCACCAGGCCGCCCGCGTCGATCGCGGTCCCGGCGGCGATCCGGTCCGGCGTGGCGGAGCCGGAGACCAGGGCCAGCGCGGTGACGTCCTCGGCGCTGATCAGCTCGCGGGTCTGGCCCGGCAGCGCCGGGCGGTCCACGCTGCCGCTGCCGAAGGTGCCGATCACGGTGGCGGCGGGGAGCTCGCCGGCGGGCAGCGGGGCGTTCTCCGCCAGCACCAGCTCGCGGTAGGCGGCGGGCGAGCGGCGCACGGTCTGGGCGGCGTTGTTGATCAGGATGTCCAGCGGGCCCTCGGCCGCGACCTCCTCGGCCAGCGCGACGACCTGGCCGGGGTCGCGCAGGTCGATCCCGACGATCTTCAGGCGGTGGATCCACTCGTCGCTGTCCGGCATCGCCTTGAAGCGGCGGATCGCGTCGTTGGGGAAGCGGGTGGTGATGGTGGTGTGCGCGCCGTCCCGGAGCAGGCGCAGCGCGATGTACATCCCGATCTTGGCCCGCCCGCCGGTGAGCAGTGCCCGACGGCCCGTCAGGTCGGTGCGGGCGTCGCGGCGGGAGTGGCTGTCCTTGGCGCACGACTGGCAGAGCTGGTGGTAGAACGCGTCCACCTCGACGTAGCGCTGCTTGCAGATGTAGCAGGAGCGCGGGCGCTCGAGTATCCCGGCGATCTCGGTGGTGGTGGTCGTGGTGAGGCCGAACGCCCCGGCCGTCTCGTCGTCGATCCGGGTCGGCGCGCCGGTCGCGGTGGCGGCGGTCACGGCGCGGTCGTTGGCGGTCTTGCGGGCCCGGGTCTCCTGGCGGCGGCGCTGCTTGAGCGTGCGGAAGATGCCGCCGACGGCCTGGCGGACGGTGATCGCGTCCGGGTGGTCCACGTGGATCTCGTCCAGCTCGGCCAGGATCTCGAGGCAGAGCGAGAGGCGCTCGGGGTCGATGCCGGGGCCGAAGTCGGTCTCGTCCTCGTCCTGCATGGTGTCCGGGCCGATGCCCTGGGTGGTGTCGCCCGTCATTGCCCGCACTGCTTCCTTCGCTGCCCTACCTGGATACCCCGTGAACTTTACGGAGTGGCGGGCGGAGGGCCAAACCTCCGATCGGGTGTAAGTGTCTGATTGGCCTTGCGTCCATTACCGCTCCGCCCTAGGGTGAGATGTAACAGACAGCAGCGGGATGTAGTCATTACCGAGGGAGCGGACATGAACACCTGGAACGACTGGCAGCGCAGCTGGGACCGTCAGCAGGAGTGGTACCTCCCCGACCGCGAGGAGCGCTTCCGGGTGATGCTCGACCTCGTCGAGGCCGTGGCCGGGCCGGCTCCGCGCGTGCTCGACCTGGCCTGCGGCACCGGCAGCATCAGCGAGCGCCTGCTCGCCCGCCTCCCGCAGGCCACCTCCGTGGGCGTCGACCTCGACCCCGCCCTGCTCGCCATCGCCCGCGGCCACTTCGCCGACGAGCCCCGGCTGACCCTGGTCACCGCCGACCTGCGCGACCCCGACTGGGCCTCGCACCTGCCCGCCGGCCCGTACGACGCGGTCGTCACCGCCACCGCCCTGCACTGGCTCGCCACGGACGACCTGCTCCGGCTCTACGGCGACCTGGCGAAGGTGCTCCGCCCCGGCGGGATCTTCCTCAACGCCGACCACACCCCGGAGGAGGACATCCCGCTGCTGCGCGCGGCCGACGCCGCCTTCCAGGAGGGCCGCCAGGCCCGGGAGAAGGCGGAGGGCGTGCTCGACTGGAAGGAGTGGTGGGCCGCCGCCGGCGCCGATCCGCTGCTGGCCGAGCACGTCGCGGCCCGCTCCGAGCTCTACCGCGACCACAGGGACGGCGAGGTCCACCCGGCCGCCTGGCACACCGCGTCGCTCGTCGCCGCCGGCTTCCGCGAGGCCGGCATCCCCTGGCGCTCCGTCGACGACTCCCTGGTGGCGGCCGTCCTCTGACGGCCGGTCAACTCCCCGGTGGCCGTCCCGCTCCCCGGCCGACCCTCGGGCGGCGGAGCCGGGCCGCCCGGGTGGGAGACTCGGCGGGTGCGGGGGCCGGTCGGACCACGCCGGGTACGACGGAACGGGGGCACGGTGGAGGTCGTGGGCGCGGAGCACCGGCAGTGGGGCTGGGGGCGGGCGCTGCCGCTCAGGTACCTGCTGGTAAGCGAGGAGTGGGACGGCGAGCCCACCGTGTGGGCGCGCTGCGCCGGGGCCGACGGCCTCTTCGTCGACCCCGCCCGGCGCCGGAAGCGGGTCACGGTGCTCGGCTGCGCGCCGACCGGCCGGCTGCTCAAGGCGGTCGAGCGCGCGCTCGGGCAGCCGGGCGAGGGCGTCGAGCTCGGGGCCTAGGGGGCGGTCTCCTTGATGGGGCCGGGTCCGCGCCGCCGGGGCACGCACCTCGCCGGCTTCTCGTCAGTCGCCGATGCTCCGCATGGACTCCCTCCTCGGCGCC